>NZ_MCYD01000184.1:0-1588 GCF_002876325.1 Vibrio sp. 10N.261.52.A1 | reverse complement strand
GATCATGCTCCTTTTTCATGTGCTGGAATTCCTATCGCTCACATAGAAGCCACAAATTTCGACATTAAAGGTGAGTCTGGAAATGACGGCTACTCACAATCGATCAATTATCGATTTTGGTCATGTTTTGATAGCAAAAACACGACCGCCTGTGACTCTTCTACTGAAAAACACTGGGGACGCATTTGGCACACGCAATTTGATCAAGAAAGCTACTTTTCCGCTGACCTCGAAGAGCATATAAAACACCAGTTTAATTCTAATATAGAATTAATCGAGCGATTTGTACTCAGGTAAATAGTGAGAAAACGCACATAACAAACCGTTCAAGCAGGATTGCCAACGCGTGACGAACTTAATAAGCATGGGTGTTTACGGTGGTTTAATCAGGTTAGGCGGTTGTAAGTTGGCAACCTCTTAACGGGAGCGTTAGGCGAATTTGGAGAAAAAATTGAGTATTAATCTTTTTGAACCAGTAGTTCCTGAAGAAAAACAGCACCCGTTGTTTCGTGAAGTGCTAAATGAACCTGTTTACAAGCAAACACACTCTATTCTTAACTCTTGGGGGATGGGATTGCTTGAAAGAAACGGTGAAGCTAAAAAGTTTTTAAAGGAGTTTCAGACAACTTTTAACTCATCATTTTGGGAGTTGTATCTGAATCAAGCATTTAAAGAGTTGGGATATCAAATTGACTATTCAAAGGCAAGCCCAGACTTTAATTTGATTGGTAAGAACAATCGACGTATTTCAGTCGAAGCTGTCACTTCCAACCCTCGTGATATGGAGGACCTAACGTCAAATAAAATTGATGATGATTTTCTCGATGACTCGACGTTAAAGTTGGCTGGAAAGATCAGGGATAAACATACTCTTTATGTTGGTGATGGAAAAAAGAAACACCCTTATTCATCATTAGAGCATGTAATGGGTAACCCTTTTGTTCTAGCTGTGGCTCCGTTTGATAGAAGTTTCTCCCAAACACAAAACAATACTGCTATTAATAGAGTTTTATATGGGCTAGAACCACCAGAGGGTTACCACACAAGGCAGAAAGCTGTTAAGTATATTCCTAACCGTAATGGCAAAAGTGTAAATCTGGGTATCTTTACTAACGATAGTTATAAAGAAATTAGTGCAGTAATTTTCTCTACGACTGGCACTTTTGGCAAAGCTGTAGCTCAGGCTGGAACAGCTAGTTTCGTCAGAGCAACAAGGCTTCGGAAAATGGGTATAGTTGAGTTTCTTGCGAAGGAGGGCTACGACAAACTGGGGCGATCAATGAATGAGGTATCTGAGGGTTATACCGTTTTATCTGAGCGTTTCTTTGCTGGCTTCGATATTTGTGGGCACGATATGTTTATATATGATGCTCCTTACCATAAAGAAACACACCTTGATGGCTTGCAAATATATCACAACCCATACGCTATGAATCCACTGAATAAAGAGGATTTTAAGTGCAGAGAGGTTGTGCACTACAGTTATGATTTAGATACGGAAGAGATGTTAATTGAATACAATGATAACGCTTTAGTATCGAGAAATACGGTGTCAGCATTCGCCTAACAATCTGTTTAAGAGTGATTC
>NZ_MCYD01000183.1:0-335 GCF_002876325.1 Vibrio sp. 10N.261.52.A1 | reverse complement strand
TTTTGTTTTTCATATCTCTTCCCTAGACTCTTATTTATTAAACCTAACTGACTGTGTCACAACAGCATATTACTATGCTCACGAGTGAATATAAGACATTGTCTTTGTAAGATTAGATTTCAATGCTTACTTTGGGAGAGTATTCAAACCCTTAGTGCATATAACAAGATCAATAGGTTAAATACGGCGACTCCCTTCCATAACAAGTAAATACCGAGCTGCGCTGACCTGCCCCTTACTCAAATCCCACTCTTATTGTGTTAGTAAGCAGAAACAAGACGTTACGTAATCCTGACGAATTCCAAATCCAGGATCAAAAAAGGCGAACCAATTGG
>NZ_MCYD01000182.1:0-1028 GCF_002876325.1 Vibrio sp. 10N.261.52.A1 | reverse complement strand
GAGATATGAAAAACAAAAGTGTGTTTTTAAGCGTCGCCATGGTTATGTTATCCACGAAAGCAAGTGCGTCAGATGCCAGTCATGAAGCGGTTTCAGACAGTGTGATAGCAGAGCAAAGAGCGCAACTGTCGGAAAATACGCAAGGTAAAGGCTTTGGTCCACAAGCGCCGCGTGACTTGGGTTCATCTGAAGGTACTAACGAGCGCTTGTTCTCAAATGCACCAGACTCAACCGCGATGAACTTATGTAATATTCACTTTCATAAAAATGCAGAGCACAAAGGCGGTGAGTTTACCCAGTATGCGGGTAATGGTGACGGCAAAGGTTTCCAAAGTGGATTCAAATACACAGGTAAGCTAAGCGAGGCTGAACTAAAACCATTTGAGGGTAAGGTTTGTCCGAGCGATCATGGTTCGCTTCATTCCGGTGATACTATTGAAGTGCATTATGTGTACTCAACGGCGCAAGTGGAGCCGGGTGAAACATTAGGGGCGTGTTTCAATGATGCAATTACTAACCCTCAGCTACGTGTAGAAACCCAAGTCTACGTCTTAGTTAATGATAACAAAGCGCTCGATTTTGAAGAGCTAGCTAAGCACTCTAAAGTGAATGGTTTGCACCAAGCGACGAACATTCCACAAAATACAGGTTCTGCTATTCAATACGCAGGCTCTACTACCGGCCCTGGCTACAACGAGCAAGGCTCACCGTTCCAAGTCACATGGAGTGTGAGGCCACAAGTGGCGAAAGTGAACATCGCAACGGTTGGTAGCTGGTGTGAGGGGAACGACTTTAATGAAGACCACGCACACGGTGTGAGAAACTTAGTCGTAAACCCTAAGTTACTGTCGCCAATCGCGAACTAGTTAAGTTTCTTTTCAACTGAAGCTGAAGTATAAAGAGCGAGCCATACGGTTCGCTTTTTTAGTATTAAAGGTTTTGAGCGTTTTAAATTAGCGAGCGACTGTCATTAGGTGAATATTCTAAGCCAGTAATAAAAGCAGATTTAAACGCCTTGATACCGTAAG
>NZ_MCYD01000181.1:0-3297 GCF_002876325.1 Vibrio sp. 10N.261.52.A1 | reverse complement strand
TTCCCGAGAGGGAGGAACAACCGAGTCGGGAGTCTCTCATAGCAATCAGCTCTTCCAAACAGATCCCACCTCTCCCCGTCATTCCCGAGAAGGAAGAATGACGGAGTCGAGAATCTCACTCTTTTCACAATCATTAATAAAACAAAAAAGCCCGCATCAACTGCTTGATACGGGCTTAATAGTTAGCTTACTAGAGAATTACTTGTAAAAAGACTCATCCAAACCAGCACGTGTCAGTAGTCCATCACATGGTGCAAAACGATCACCGTACTTCACAGCAAAATCATTCATCATCTCAACCAGTGACTTAATACCGATTTGGTCCATGTAACGGAACGGACCGCCCAGGAATGGAGGGAAACCAATACCGAAGATAGCACCAATATCGCCATCACGAGGGCTGCGGATAATGCCTTCATCTAGACAACGAACCGCTTCATTCAGCATAGGTAACACGCAACGCATTGAGATGTCGTTATCACTTAGCTTCGGCTCAGGTTGCAGCTTAAGCAGCTTGTAAACAGACTTATCTACTTCCTTCTTCTTACCCTTGTAAGTGTAGAAACCTTTACCGCTCTTACGGCCTTTACGGTTGTCATTCAGAAGAATGTCGAACACATCAGGGCCTTGGAAACGGTCGCCTAACTCATTGACAAGAATTGGGATGATCTTAGCACCGATATCCACACCTACCTCATCTAGCAAGGTAATTGGGCCAACTGGGAAACCAAAATCTAGCAGTGCACTATCCAGTTTTTCAATCGGCTCATTCGCTAGTAGCAGATGCGCCGCTTCATTCATGTATGGAGCAAGAATACGGTTTACGTAGAAACCTGCCGTGTCTTTAACAACAATCGGTGTTTTACCTTGCTTCTTAGCCAATGCCACAACCGTCGAGATAGTCTCTTCTGATGTTGTTTCATGAGGGATAACCTCAACTAGCGGCATTTTTTCTGCAGGGCTAAAATAGTGAAGACCGACCACGTTTTCTGGGCGCAGCGCCTTCTCTGCAATCTTATGGATTGGCAGTGATGAAGTATTCGTCGCGAAGATAGTCTCTGGCTTCGCATTTTGTTCAATGTCTGCAACCATTGACTGCTTAAGGTCAAGATCTTCAAACACCGCTTCGATCACAACGTCTGTGTGGTTGAAGCTTGTAAAGTCGATACCACCAGAAAGCTGAAGCATCTTACTTTCAAGACCTGCACGGCTCAGAATACGACGTTTGCGCTGCTTATCGAATAACTTGTAGTTGTAGTTAAGCGCGTTTAGGACACCATCATTTGATACGTCTTTAATACGAACCGGTACTTTTGCTTTAGCTACACTCACATGGCTAATACCTGCGCCCATAAGTCCGCCGCCTAACACACCAACACGCTTAACCGCTTTTGGTTCTGCATCTGCACCGTGTTCTTTCTTCATTTCAGTAGTAGCAAAGAAGATAGAACGAAGTGCTTTTGACTCAGAAGTCATTACTAACTCAGAGAAACGCTTCGCTTCGTACTGAAGACCTTTTTCAAAGCCGTTCTCTAGGCCGTAACGAATGACATCAAGAATCGCGTCAGCTGCTGGGTAGTTACCACGAGTTTTCTGATTGGTCTTCTTCGCAGCTTGTTCGAAAATCACTTTACGACCAAGGCTGTTGCGAGAGATAAGTTTCTCTTTCGTCGAAGCTTGGCTCTTAGAAGCAAGGCGCTTACCTTTTTTGCTACCCGTATTCTTTTCAACATAGCTTTTCGCTACTTCAAGCAAAATGGTATCTGGGACACAAGCATCCACAACGCCAAGTGATTTCGCTTTTTTAGCACGCAGCTGCTTACCAGTAAGAATAAGATCGAGTGACGGTAGCAAACCAATTAAACGAGGCAGGCGTTGTGTGCCACCAGAACCTGGTAGTAAACCTAGCTGAACTTCAGGTAGACCAAGGCGCGTCTTATCTGAATCAGTACACACACGGTAGTCACACGCTAATGCGAGCTCTAAACCGCCACCAAGACATGGGCCATGAATTGCGGCAACAACTGGGTAAGGAAGATCAGATAACGCTTGGAACATCTCTTGACCTTGACGTGCTAGAGACTGTGCTTCATCAGCGGTTTTACACGCATCCAGCATTCGAACATCAGCGCCAGCAATAAAGTTATCAGGCTTAAGAGAATGAACAATTAGCCCCTTAACGCGGCTCTGCTTATCTTTTAACTGCTCAAAGATCGCTTTCATCTCTTCAGCAAAAGCGGCTTGTAGCGTGTTCATTTTCTCGCCTGGTACATCAATCGCTAGCCAAGCAATGTCTTGGTCGTCGATGTTAAGAGAGAATGCGGTCGCTTTCTTTTTCGGTGCTTCAGTCACTGGAGTGGAATCCACGTTAGTGACTGCTTCTTTTTCTGTTGTTGCATCAAGAGTCGTAGACATTATTCTACCTCCAAGATCATTGCTGCACCTAAACCACCAGCAGCACATGCTGTATTCAGTGCTAAGCCGCCACCGCGACGTTTTAATTCACGTAATGTTTGAGTCATCATACGCGCACCAGTTGCTGCGAACGGGTGACCGTAAGCAATTGAACTGCCCAACACGTTGAACTTATCCATATCAATCTCACCGATCGCTTTATCACGGCCAAGGTTCTTCTGTGCGAACTCATCACTAGCAAACATTTTCACATTCGCTAGAACTTGAGCTGCAAATGCTTCATGCATCTCGATAAGCGTAAGGTCCGATAGCTCTAAACCAGTGTTTTTCAATACTTGCGAGGTCGCGTAAGTCGGGCCCATTAGCATATCCGTTTCAACACCAATCGCTGAGAACGCATAGCCACGAATATAACCCAGCACTTCTAAGCCTAGTTCTTTCGCTTTGCCTTCGCGCATCAACATCACAGCTGCACCGCCATCAGTCAGCGGCGTTGCATTCGCAGCAGTCACACTGCCGTATTTTCTATCGAACGCAGGGCGAAGCTTTGCGTAACCTTCAACCGTAGAGTCGTGACGAATGTTGTTATCTTCCGCTAGGTACTTTTTGTACGGTGCCGGAAATGCAGTCATTACTTCATCTTTAATCTTGCCTTCTTTCCATGCTTGAGAAGCCAAAGAGTGAGAACGATGAGCAAGTGCATCTTGAGCTTCACGAGTAATACCGTGTGTCTTTGCCATCTGCTCAGCGGTTTGACCCATCGATAAACCAGTCGAGTATTCAGCAACGGCAGGCGGCACTGGCATCAAGTCTTTCACTGAAAGTGTTTTGAGGATTTTCAGCTTTTGGCCCATGGTTTTGGTTTTGCTCAGCGCTAATAAA
>NZ_MCYD01000180.1:0-1173 GCF_002876325.1 Vibrio sp. 10N.261.52.A1 | reverse complement strand
TCACAGAGATGCTCTTCTGATCGGCAACGTACTCTTTCATGCCAACGGTCAATTCTGAGTGTAGGCGTTGGAAATCACGTGATGCTTTTTGTACTTGCTCTTGCGCTTCAAACATCGCGACGTAGTTGTTCATCGCTTCATCCGCTTCAGCAAAGTAGCGTTCTTCCATGGCTCTTAGCTGAGTAATGCGTTCGATGAGTGAGGTGTTGTTTTGGCTTGCCGCTTCTAGATTACCAAGGACTTCTGAAAAAGCGTTTTGTGATGCGGCAAACTCTGTGCGCATTGCAGACATGCGTTCAGTGTTTTGTGTGGTTAAGAAATCTTTGAATGACTTATCTGCCGAAAGCAATTGGACACTTGTTTGATTGGAAAGCGCAACAAGCGGTAAAGAGGTTTCTGAGACACTCTCAAAATTGCTGTGTATCTGATTCATGCTGTTCATCATGATGGTTATCGTGACTGCGAACATGATGATGATCAGTGCGAAACCAGCGTACATACGCTTGATCACAGATCCCTTCATGGCTTTCTCCCTAAATAAAATGCAGACCTAATGTCAGGTCAAAGTAAAACTAACAAAATTGTCAGCATTCTATTGAGCTCCGCTTACGCATTTTATGACGCACACAGCAAAAATAACCCTCAGTTATAATCAACATGCCATTCTTGAGAGCTTAGGCTAGTTTTCTTTGATTTGAACGGTGTTTTTTATTAAGCTTTAAAGCAGGTTTATTGTGGTTTGTAGCGGCATAGCGCATACTCAAAGCACTAAAAAGTAAATGTTTTATCGGAGAAAAACATGGCTGAAGAAACCATCTTTAGTAAGATTATTAACAAAGAAATTCCAGCAGATCTGCTATACCAAGACGATTTAGTGACAGCGTTTCGTGACATCAACCCACGTGCGCCTAGCCACATCTTAATTATCCCTAATAAGCTAATTCCAACGACCAACGATGTTGAAGTGGAAGACGAAGCAATGATGGGGCGCATGTTTACAGTTGCTCGTAAGCTAGCAAAAGAAGAGGGTATCGCAGAGGATGGTTACCGTCTTATCGTGAACTGTAACTCTCATGGTGGCCAAGAGGTTTACCACATCCACATGCACTTAGTTGGTGGCCGTCCGCTTGGCCCTTTACTGATGAGCTAATCAAAATAAGTTAACGAATTAAC
>NZ_MCYD01000179.1:0-2559 GCF_002876325.1 Vibrio sp. 10N.261.52.A1 | reverse complement strand
CAGTAATAATATATGCTGATATCGATAAGTTTAAATTTATTAACGATACATATGGTCATGAAGCTGGTGATATGGTTTTAGAGAAGTATTCTCAAATTATATCAACGAAATGGCCAGGGAGAGCATATCGTATCGGAGGGGACGAATTTATACTCACAGCCAAACGACTATCACCAGGTCTGAGCTCTTTAGTCTCTGAACTTAAATCTTTTCGTGTATTTGTTGAAGGTATAGAAATGTGTGTTGATGTTTCTATGGGAAGTTTAGTTATAAAAGAAGATAATACCTGTCTTAGAGAAGCTCTTTCCCAGGTTGATGTAAGGATGTATAAAGATAAAATAGTATAAGTATCAAAGCTGCCATAATTCTTAGTCATCAGAAATAGGTTATCTGCCTTAGATAGCACTAGTCTATGAAAGATATATTGCTTATTCTTTTGACTGTCAGACGGCTAAGTTTGGCAGTTAT
Organism: Vibrio sp. 10N.261.52.A1; assembly: GCF_002876325.1. Lineage (NCBI taxonomy): Bacteria > Pseudomonadati > Pseudomonadota > Gammaproteobacteria > Vibrionales > Vibrionaceae > Vibrio > Vibrio sp. 10N.261.52.A1. The sequence continues at coordinate 2,091 of NZ_MCYD01000179.1, read as the reverse complement.
TAGTTTGTGCCTCGAGGTAGAAGGGACTGTCAAAATGATTCAATCTACCTTTTAGTTTTGCCGTAAATACGTGCCCCCGCTTCAAGTATTAGATACCTGTTCCCGATTGAAAAGCCGTAAAATCAACTAGCTGATGATTTCCTAGACACCAAGCCTTCGTCTAAAGCTCTTATTCATCTCTGTAATTTTGGGGATTAAGGTACTCATTTAAAACCCTTAGCTTTTCTTACCTATTCGGGGAGTTTTGTATTAATAAGTTTTACATAGCTCAAATAGTTGAGGGATATTCTAACGACGTAACTGGTTAACTATTTCGAAGTATAGCGATGCTTAATTATGTACATACTTGGATTAGGTTCAGTTTTGTTTAACGTATTTCACGCCGACCGGGGCATTGTCTAGCCTAAGTCTGCCAAACTTTTGGGGAAGGGGAGGTATTATTTATTAGGATAAGGCCACCATGCCAATGAGTCAGAGTTCGCTACCTACTGGCATGGTGATTATTATGGTTAAATGTTAGGGTTAAAAACTTGTATTGAGCTTTGTTAGCTGTATTAAACTTGCCTAAACTGGGCCACTAAGTTTTGTTGATCTTCTAGATATTGAGTCAGTTGGTCACTTGACTTGGTACTAGATTCGGCAGCACGCTGATTTTCAATCGATTTGTCATATATCTGTTGTATCGACTGGTTCATTTCGTGACTAACAGATGTCATCTCTTCAATAGCGGTTGCAATTTGAATGCTTCTGTCAGATATGTTGTTCACGTTTAGTAGTGCATCATTAAGCTCTCTCTCGGTCTCATCAGATGCCTCGATACATGAGCTGGATGCATCAATAGCGTCATCTATTAACATGGCGGCTTTACGGGTTTGACTTTGTATTTCAGATGTCAGAGTAGTGATTTTTAAGGTTGCATTTTGGCTTTGCTGTGAAAGAGTTCTCACTTCGTCTGCTACCACCGCAAACCCTTTACCATGTTCTCCTGCGCGAGCAGCTTCAATTGCAGCATTTAGCGCTAACAGTTTTGTTTGTTCTGAAACTTTACATATCAAGTCCACGACTTCGTCTATGCTGTCGAGCTTTTCGACTAGCTTGATTATAGAACTCGATGTTTGAGTCAACTCATCAGAGACGCGTGATATGTGTTGTGCTGTTTCGTTGACCGCTTTTTTACACTTGTCTACTGACTCTATAGAGGTTTCCGCGTTCCTCGATGTGCTAGACGCGTTCTCAGCAATTTCTGAAATCGCACTGCCCATTTCAGTGATCGCGGTTGCGGTTTGTGATAATTGATCGTTTTGCTCACTAATATTAGTCAATGTAATATTTGCAGCAGTCATATTATCTTTCGCAGTATTGAGTGTATCTGTATTGGAGGCTTGAATTCTTCCTACTACGGCGTTTAACTCTGATTTACGCATCTTCAGTGCAAGTTCAATTTGGCTAACGTCATCTAGACAACCTGTATATATTAGCTGTGCTAGAGGGTTGTCATAAATCTTCTGTGCGCTTTTTGTTAACTTATCTAGTCTTCTTGTTAAAGCAAAAGTTGACGTCATAGAGAGCGTAAATAGTCCAAAAGCTAAACTATAATTCACCGGTGTTGTGTAGGCCAAAGCTAAGAATATTGGAGCATTTGATAGCGTTATTTTTTGCCAAAGCTTTAGTTTTGGTAGTGATAATCTTTTTATCTTTTCTCCATTATTTAGTCGTTTGTAAATGTTGTTAGCTCTGCAAACATTCTCCTGATCTGCAATTAGACGAACAGATTGGTACTCTACAGTTTTTCCATTCAATTTTATTGGGGTTGCATATGCATCCACCCAATAGTAATCGCCGTTTTTAGTTCTATTCTTTACGAGCCCCATCCAAGATTTTCCGGATTGCAAATGTGACCACATATCCTTAAATGCAGCTTTTGGCATATCCTTATGACGAACTAAGTTATGTGGTTGCCCTTTTAGTTCTTCATAACTAAAACCCGCAACGGTACAGAAATTGTCGCTGGCGTAAGTAATATAGCTATGTAAATCTGTTGTTGATAGCAAGTTAAAACTAGCAGGAAAAGTTATTTCTTTACTCAATTGA
>NZ_MCYD01000178.1:0-485 GCF_002876325.1 Vibrio sp. 10N.261.52.A1 | reverse complement strand
ATTTTCTTTAAAGCATCAACATTACATGGAGACCCATATACATGAACAGGTATAATTGCTTGTGTGTTTTCAGTAATTAACTCTTCAACTTTTTGTGGGTCTAGGTTTAATGTTTCAGGTTCAATATCGCAAAAAACAGGTGTACATTCGTTCCATTTTATCGCATGAGTCGTCGCTACGAATGTAAAAGGTGTTGTGATAACCTCACCCTTTATATCAAGCGCTTTGAGGCCAACTTGAAGAGCAACTGTTCCGTTGCAAAACAATGAAACATATTTCACCCCTAGATGCTTTGCAAGAGCCTGTTCTAACTCTTGATGATAATGCCCATTATTTGTCAACCACTTGCGGTCCCATATATCTTCGAGTAAAGGAATGAATTTATCAAGAGGTGGTAATGATGGCTCGGTCACAGTAATTTTCATATTTTACATCACTTTATAATTAAAGATAATCTAAAAAACGTTCGTTATTTAGTATAGTCT
>NZ_MCYD01000177.1:0-1155 GCF_002876325.1 Vibrio sp. 10N.261.52.A1 | reverse complement strand
ACTGTGCGCGAGTATTTGTGCAGTGAAGCGATGGCGGGGCTTAATATCCCAACGACTCGTGCATTGGCAATGATGACCAGTGACACGCCGGTTTACCGAGAGAAGCAAGAATGGGGTGCACTGCTGGTGCGTGCTGCAGAATCACATATCCGCTTCGGTCACTTTGAGCACTTGTTTTACACAAATCAGTTGGTTGAACATAAATTGTTGGCCGACAAAGTCATCGAGTGGCACTTCCCTGAGTGCCTAGATGAAGAAAAGCCATACGCTGCTATGTTTAATCAAATTGTTGACCGCACCGCAGAGATGATTGCGTTGTGGCAAGCAAATGGCTTTGCTCACGGGGTGATGAACACGGATAACATGTCGATCATTGGACAAACCTTCGATTACGGCCCGTTTGCCTTCCTTGATGAGTATGATCCCCGCTTGATCTGCAATCACTCTGATTACCAAGGGCGTTATGCGTTCAATCAGCAACCAAGAATCGGTATGTGGAATTTATCGGCATTGGCACACTCGTTGTCACCGCTGGTGGAAAGGGCTGATTTAGAGGCGGCATTGGAACAATACGAGCCACAAATGAACGGTTATTTCAGCCAACTGATGCGCCAAAAGCTTGGTCTGCTTTCCAAGCAAGAAGGTGACAGCCGCTTGTTTGAGTCTATGTTCGAATTGATGTCGCAAAACAAAGTCGATTACCCAAGGTTCTTTAGAACTCTGTCGAACCTAGACACTTTGCCTGCTCAGGAAGTCATTGATTTGGTCATCGATCGTGATGCAGCGAAGCTATGGTTGGATAACTACTTGCAACGTTGTGAACTTGAGGAGAGTTCAGCTACAGAGCGCTGCGAAAAGATGAGGCAGGTAAATCCTAAATACATTCTTAGAAACTATTTGGCTCAACTTGCGATTGAAAAGGCCGAACGTGGTGATAGCAGCGATGTTGATGCTCTGATGGTAGTACTCGCAGACCCATATGCGGAGCACCCTGATTACGAATACTTAGCTGCTTTACCACCGGAATGGGGCAAAGGTATGGAGATTAGCTGCTCGTCTTAAATCGGCTTATCAGTATAAAACCAACAGATAGCGGTCGCTTAGTTGTGATCTCTATCTGTTTGTTCTTCTAATTTTACAAACATATCAATAATC
>NZ_MCYD01000176.1:0-839 GCF_002876325.1 Vibrio sp. 10N.261.52.A1 | reverse complement strand
GATGGACACTGAAGTACCAGGTTACCAAATCGCATTACCGCTAATTATCGGGATAAGTTTGTTCTCCGTTGCCTTTATCGCCGTAACACTCTCTATGTTCGCTCGAGTAAGAAGCAAGCCTGTGACCACTGGAATGGAAGCGGTGGTGGGTGAAACAGGTAAGGTGATCAGTGGTTTTCCTGGCGCAGGCAGAGTGCTTGTTGCTGGCGAAATTTGGCAAGCCCAATGCACCAATGAGCTGCAATCCGGGCAGAGTATCAGAGTCACCAAGCTAACAGGGCTTTCTTTAGATGTTGAAGCTTCGCCTGATGAGACATCATCGAAAATTGGTTAGTGCTTGATGAGAGGGTTAACTCGAAGGACTTATTCATTGTTGAGTCATCGTTACCATTAGGGGGCGGTTATGTTTATACACACTATAGGTATTGTCATCGTGCTGGTTGTCTTGCTGATCGCCAGTATGTTCAGAGTACTACGCGAGTACGAGCGTGCAGTGGTCTTCTTCCTTGGGCGCTTTTATGACGTGAAAGGGCTAGGGTTAATTATCATCATTCCTTTCATTCAACAGATGGTGCGAGTTGATCTACGAACCATTGTATTGGATGTTCCCACACAAGATTTGATCACCAGAGATAACGTATCAGTGAAGGTTAACGCTGTGGTTTACTTCAGAGTGCTGGATCCTAAGATGGCGATCAATAATGTTGAGAACTATCTCGAGGCGACCAGTCAGCTTTCTCAAACCACATTGAGGTCGGTTTTGGGTCAGCATGAGTTGGATGAACTGTTGTCTGAACGTGAAGAACTCAACAGAGATCTCCAATCGATTCTTGATCAAC
>NZ_MCYD01000175.1:0-456 GCF_002876325.1 Vibrio sp. 10N.261.52.A1 | reverse complement strand
TTTCTGAATTACACCAAATAGCCAAATACAGAGAGGATTATTTCGGTTTTTTGTATGGATATGACTATAAACAGCTATTTTCTTTAGCTTATCATCAATCAGAATATCCACCCCTCTTAAGTAGGGGTAGTTATCGATAGGGAACAAGTCAGAGTGAGGCATGTACATATCTGAGTTAATGAGTACATCGATAATCGCCATCACCATTTCAGAGCGGAACCCAATCTTATGAGGCACAGACAAATCGGTTAATATTTGAGATGCTTTACTGAAATTGTCATTCCAGCCTGGGGATATCATTGATGCAATATCATAGCCCTCTAATTCTTGGGGGGTGACTGCTGTTTTTTTTATCGGATGGTCTCTCCTTACAAATAGCTTACCTGTGATATCCGTAAGTTTTTTTACATAGATTTCCTGTGAGGTATGGGGCAACTCATAAGATATACCTAGCAA
>NZ_MCYD01000174.1:0-427 GCF_002876325.1 Vibrio sp. 10N.261.52.A1 | reverse complement strand
TGGGCTTTTTTGTGCCTGTAATTCGCAGGCTTTACTTGTTCATCGATGTACAGACACTTCACTCTCCTTAGATCCTGCACCTATAGACAACACCCGATGCCATGTGTGGCGTTTCTGCTTACAATCCACGTAAGCGTTTCTGTTAGGGATAACGTGGCGTGAGAGCTTTACAGAAGCAAGTATTATGTGTCGGGCTATATAGCACATCGGCATGGCTCGAACTTACGTCACCGCAATATAATTCATAGTAAGCTCATTACTTAAATACCAGATGTTATTGATCTTTTCTGGGTATGAGCCCTACACGCTTAACTTCACATTTGTTACTTGCTAAATGATATGCGCCAAGCTCAGCCGTTTAAGGTGTTTATATGACGTATTAAATACATATCAGAAGGTGATGTGTAAGGTAGAGCTATAAGTAATG
>NZ_MCYD01000173.1:0-479 GCF_002876325.1 Vibrio sp. 10N.261.52.A1 | reverse complement strand
ACAAAGAAGAAGGTATTTATGTTGATATCGTTACCGGTGAACCTTTGTTCTCGTCAAAAGACAAATACAAATCTGGTACGGGCTGGCCGAGCTTTACCCAACCAATCAACGAAGCTTACGTAGTGACAACCACAGACTACAAATTGCTGTACCCACGCACAGAAGTTCGTAGCCGATTTGGTGATTCTCACTTAGGCCATGTCTTCAAAGATGGTCCTAAACCAACAGGCTTACGTTACTGCATGAACTCAGCGGCGATGCGCTTTATCCCAGCAGATAAACTGGCTGAAGAAGGGTATGAAGAATACGTTGAGATGTTTGAGGGCTAAACATTCAGCAATTAACGCTACACCTATAACAACAAAGCCAGCATAACGCTGGCTTAATTTTTTCTAATTCATTAACAGGCGCGCTAGCCTGTTAGAACTGTGTCTTCTGGATACTTGAGCAGTGAAGGCTCTGGGCGAGCTAACATATAC
>NZ_MCYD01000172.1:0-636 GCF_002876325.1 Vibrio sp. 10N.261.52.A1 | reverse complement strand
GAATTATGCAACAAAGCCACTAAAAATGGTTTACAACATTAGTAACCCGGTTTACCATTATTGTAAACCAGGTTACTATTGAGATGAATTTATTGTGTGGATAAAAACAACAAGCTTGATCGTTAACGGATTAAGTGCGGATAAAGTTTGGAAAGTGTGGACTGATGTCAACCAATGGCATACCTGGCAAGATGATATTGATTACGCAAAACTTGAAGGCGAATTTAAAACAGGGGCTGTATTTAAATTTAAGCCTAGAGGAGGACCAAAGATCAACATAGAGCTAATAGAAGTCAAAGAGAACTCAATGTTCACTGACTTGACTAAGTTCCCTCTTGCAAGAATGTATGATTCTCACGAACTAGTAGAACACGGTAATCAATTGGAAATAAGATCAACACTAAAAATCGAAGGTCGACTATCTTGGTTATGGAAGAAACTGGTTGCTGAAAATGTAGCAAGTGGAGTGGATAAGCAATTAGCTCGATTGGTTGAGAGGAGTCAAAATGTCTAACTCATCCCCTTTTAAGCATGACGCAGCAGATGACAGTATAGGTTTTTTAATTTGGAAAATGACTACGCTGTGGCAAAGAAAATTGATTTTAGTATTAAAAAGATTTGGAATTACTCAAACTC
>NZ_MCYD01000171.1:0-515 GCF_002876325.1 Vibrio sp. 10N.261.52.A1 | reverse complement strand
GTTGCTGTACGCAGAATCAAAGCTTGTTGCTCTGCCGCGTATGCTGAATCTGCTTGACGAGCCGATTTCTCTGCCGTGTCTAGAGTGATCCACGAAGAGCGTTGGTATAGCTCTTGGCTGAAACCGATGCCAACACCCCATTGGTTGTTGTCATTGCTCATATCACTTCGATCACCACGGTTGATATCGTAGTTTGCTGTTAGATTAATTTGCGGTAACAAAGAGCTACGGCTTGACGTTACTGCTTCAAAAGCGGCATCGCGCTGTGCTGCTGAACGAAGAAGTTGTGGATCGTTCTGTTTTGCTTGGTCGTAAACTTCAGCTAGCGTATCAGCAAAAGCTGACGAACTCAGGCTGCCAATTGCTGCACTGATAAATAGTGGAAGCAGTTTTTTCATTTTCCTATTCCTGCCTTTTATGGAATTTTCTTTAAAGGAGTTTAACCCAGTTTGGTGGTAATTTACTCGAAACTTTGCACTTTTTTACATTTAACTGTCCACTTGTGCAATATTTAT
>NZ_MCYD01000170.1:0-17673 GCF_002876325.1 Vibrio sp. 10N.261.52.A1 | reverse complement strand
ATGTAAGGACGATCAGCTTAAACGTAAGCCAATGTAAGAGTGGCGCTCATATTGAGCGCCACATATAAAATTAAAGTTTTAAAATCACTTTAACTGAACTATCGACTAAAGATTCATCGATATAAGCAATCGTATTTGTCGAGCTAGCAACCATGTCTTTTGCTAGGCTTTCCTGACCAACAGCCTTAGGTGGTTGACCTTTACCCGTGAATACGCGTTTTGCCCAGTATGCTTGCAACTGCGCTTCGGTTTTTTGGGTGATAGCTTGGTGAAATTCACCTTTCTTTGGGTGTCCGTCTTCCAAATCAACCGCTTCAATTTGTAGTGACTTCGCTTTTCCTAAGTACAACTTCTTAACCGTTGAAGCATCAAGCTCAGACATAGCAGGGTTGCCAACTACAACTAGGCCAGCGAATGCGTTCATACTGCTAAGAAGAGCAGCGGCTACTAATGTTTTTTTCAACATGATTCTCTTCCTTAAAATACCGCATCAACTTTTACAGTGTACAAAATGTTATCGTCGTTCTTATATTCCGACGCTACACCACCATTCGTTGAACCAAAGCCAGTTAGGTAACTAATATCACCTTTTAGCGCAATATTCGGTAGGAAGTCCCAACGAGCACCAATGCTGTATGTTGTGCGCTGTGTGTTTAGCTTATCAGCCAATGCTTTTGCTGAACCGTATGCGTATTTCGCAGACGCACTGGTTGGGTTTTGAAGTACATTTGCAAGCTGACGGTTTGCTTCTGCATTTCGCTCGTCATCGTCCTGCGTTTCCATGTGTGACACGGTAATATATGGCGTTACTTCATCTAGACGGTATGCAGCTGTTAGGTATGCTGCATCCACATCGTAGTAGAACCCTTCAACGGTTGTGCGTGTCACTTCTGAAACCAGCATTAGGTTGCCGTTTTCGTATCGACCACCAACACCGTAAAACTTCGCTTTCTCGTCGTCAAACGTTGAATTCAATACAGGCTTGCTGTTTACATTCCAGTTAGTTGAAGAGCTGATCACAGACTGTGCGTACACAGCACGTAGCGTCCAAGTATCATCAGTCCAGTTAACTACACCACCAGCAATGTCATCAAACTGTGTATCAGCATTGTAGCTATGTTTTGATGCCGACAATTTCTGTGAACCGGCAAAGCCTTGGAATGAAAGAGTACTGTCATCTAGCTCTACATCATAAATGAAGTCACCGCCCGTTAGAGAGGTAAGCACTACTGAGCCGTACACTTCATTAGGTACTCGTACACCAACTTGTGCGTAACCCACTTCTAGATAATCAGAGTACATGAACAGTGGTAAACGTAATTTACCACCACGTACCGTTAAGTTCGGCGTCACTTTGTGGCTTAAGAATGCCCACTCAATATCTGGAGACCAGTTCTCTTTTTTATTACCACGAGCAACCATTTGAACAACGGCTGAAGTTGACTCATTAACTTCGAACTCACCTTGTAAACCAAACAAAGAACCTTCATCAAAACGTACTTTATTCTCCGACTTCATGAAGCCGTGGTTTTGATTACCTAGTTGCATGTTCAAAGATGCAAAACCATTGAAACTAAATTTATCAGCAATTGAGCTTTGCTCTTTCGCTTCAAGGATAGCGACCTTTTTCTCTAGCTCAGCCAATTTTTGCTCATCTGAAGCATGTGCAGCAAAAGATGCCGCAAGCGCCACTGCTACAGGCAATAAGCGAAATGGGGAGTTAGTCATTATTGTTCTCCGTTATACTTTGAATTGTGATGTTGATTTACTCAGCTCTGTCACGATGCCACTCAATTGGTGGCTCAGAGCTTCTAGTTGATCGGTAGACTGAGACACTTGGTGAGAGCACTGCCTAAAATCATCCATATGGGTATGAATTTGTTTTGAAGCGCGAGCTTGATGCTCTGTCGTACTCGCTATCTGACGGTTCAGCTCAGTAATTTCTTCGACCTGTCCGCTAATTTCTAATAGGTAATCACCGGCGTTTTGTGCATCCCCAACCGCTTGAGAAGAGCTGGCGAGACCTTGGTCCATTGCACCTACCGCCGCATTCGAACCCGACTTAAGCTCACCGAGTAAGGCATTAATCTCGGTTGCTGATTGTTGAGTATTATTAGCGAGTACACGTACCTCATCAGAAACGACCGCGAAGCCGCGCCCATGCTCTCCAGCGCGAGCTGCTTCAATCGCCGCGTTTAGGGCCAGCAGATTGGTTTGCTCGGCAACGCTTTGAATCGTGCTGAGGATTGAACCCACATTGCTGGCATTTTGGTCGAGCTCTTTTAATTTTCCGGCGGTATCGCGAATATTGGTGGCAAGCTCTTCGATCTCTTGGCTTGTTTTCAAAACGACTTGGGTACCCGTTTGAGCACTGGCATTGGCCTTTTGAGCTTGTGAATCGGCATGTGATGCAAAGCCAACCACTTGTTCAATAAGGGCAATAATATTGTTAACTGCGTCAGTCACTTCTTCGATGTGGTCACGTTGGGTGCTGTTCAACGCTAAGGTTTGATTGGATTCACTGCGGATTTTGTCGCTCACAACCTCAAGCTCCTGCCCAATGCTCAACGTGCTTGCAATGATCCCTTGAAGCTTCTCAATGAACTGGTTAACGCTTTGTACTAGGGTTGCTATTTCATCTTTGCCGGAATAATCGATACGAACGGTTAAATCACCATCTCCCGTTGCGATCGCTTGCATTTTCTCAGTGACGAGCAGAATTGAACTGATGACAGATTTGAAAATCGCATAGCCCACGATAAAGACAGACAAGACAAAGAAAACGCCAAGCCAGATTGACTGCTGAGCAGCGTCGTTTGCGGCATTCTCTGAGTGCAATATGGTATTTACGACATTTTGACTCGCTGACGAGCGCAGCATTTCACTTGCCGCGAGTAACGAATCATATTCAGCAGTGAGCGTATTCGATCTTGCTGTAAGATTCGCGAAGGAGTCATTCAAGTTAATAAAATCTAGACTTAACGCGTACGCGGAGTCCGTGTACTTTTTTAGCGAGCTCGACACCTTGTTAAATGCTTGCGCCTGTGAAGGTAAAACATTGGCCCCTTTACTTGCTTCAACTTGAAGTTCAGAAGATATTTGGCGCGCATAATCGAGAGCCTGCTCATCTTCCATGATCACAGCGGCTTCGAACTGCTGTTGAACATTTGGCAACAGCGAGTGAATTTTAGTGGCGTGCTCTAATGCAGGGTAATAACTTATTTCTAACTGAGTTAGTCGTTGGCTATTATCGCGGTGAATAAAAACATTGATGGTTATTATCGCCGCTAAACTGAGCGAGATAATAGATAAAAGAACGACGAATTGTACTTTTATATTGATATAACGAGACAGTAGCATAAGGTTCTATTGAATTAGCGCAAATTGATAATTATGTTACCGCCAGTTCACTTTTATCGGTGAACACATTCACTAAACAAATATCACTTTATGTTTAAATGGATCCCCTATTACCCCTACGCCAGTAAATTGAACTCAGTTATTTTCTTTTCCCAGCTACTTTTCCACTCAGGCAGTTGATCAGCTGGCATCGGACGTGCAATAAAATACCCTTGAGCTAGTGTGTCTTTATTACTCATTGAACGTATATCTTTCCAAATTGATATATCTTCAATACCCTCTGCGACAGTCGTTAAATCCAATAATTGAGCGAGGTAAAGTGAAGCTCTCACAATTGCTCGACTAGAGCGGCTTTGCTGGATGTTTTTAACGAAGTCGATATCCAGTTTTAATGCAGAAAATGGCAGATCCTCGAGTTGTTTCAATGAGGAGTAACCCGTTCCGAAATCGTCAATCGCGAGCGGAATACCACGCATACAGATTCTTGTTGTAGATGCTAAAGCAAGCGCAACACTTTCAACGAGATCGGATTCCGTTAACTCCAGTTTAATCTGTTCAACATCTAACCTACCGTTATCGATAAGCTTAAAGATATGATCGACAATTTCACCGTCGATCATATCTTTCGCTGTTAAGTTCAAGACAAACCTTCGGCTGCATAGGAAGCGTTGATCGTTAATCGCTTGCTCGAGTAACTGCTTCAAAACATTTAGCATTAACCCTGAATCAATGAGACGCGTCAAAAAGAAAAATGGACTAAGGACACCATAGTGAGGATGCTGCCAACGAATCAAAGATTCACTCTCCTTCCATTCTCCCGTGTGAATACAGACGATGGGTTGATAGTGCAAAACCATCTCATGGTTCTCGACAGCCTTTACGATGTCCTCATCAGTGATCACGATATCTCGATTTGAACTTGAAGCCGACTCTGGTTTTTTAGTATCCCTACTTACCAACTCCAGTAGCCGCGCACGATCAATCGGCTTTTCTAACACACCCAATAAATTGAGATTAAATGCCTTACACATTTTACTAGCGGCATCGAGCACGGTTTGGTTTTCAGCACTCGTTATGATGATGTTGCCCTTGAAGTTCAAATTAGCTAACCGTTTTAGCAATTCGATCCCATCTATCATTGGCATATTAAGGTCACACAATATTAGGTCGACCGAAGACTGTTCAATGTGGTCTAACGCCTTACACCCACACTCGAAAGAATGAACCTTACCGACACTCAAGCTGTTCAATACCATGGTCATGACATTCAACTGAAAGGGGTGGTCTTCGATTACAACAATATTTTGATCCATAGTGTTCCCTCAGCCTATTGAGCATACGTGGTGTAGAAGCTTTGTAACTTCTGCGTTAGTCGCTCCACTTCATGGAAATACTCTAAGTATCCACCTCTTTGGTTTGCAGAGGCGTCTTCTAGCTGTTGCAGTTGGTCTGCCATCTCAGTACTGCCAACCATCTTCGCTGCACCTTTCATTTTATGGGCAACTTGTTTGATCTCATCTAGGCTCTCGCTCTCACATGCAGCGAGTAACAAAGGCAAGTCTGAGCAGTGACTCTGAATAAAATCCTTGATGATTTGATCGATAAGGTCCTGATCTCCAAATAACTCCATTAGGTTTTGAATATCAATAGGCGCAAGGCTAGGTTCAACGCTCGCATCGTTGGTTGTTAACTGACTAACAACCGGTGTGCCTTTCATAAGATGCTTATTGATCGTGTCACCAATCACTTTAAGCTTGGTAGGTTTAGACAAAAAGTCATCCATGCCAATCTCAAAACATTTGTCATTTTCCCCCTTAACGGCGTTTGCTGTCAGTGCAATGATAGGCAATCGAGGTATATTCTGACTTTGCTCTTTCGAACGAATCTGTTTCGTCAACTCATAGCCATCCACCTCAGGCATATGACAGTCAGTGATAAGTAAGCCATAGTCCTGCTTATCGAGCGCCGCTAGCGCTTCTCTACCGTTGTCCACCATATCGGCATGAAAACCTAGCTGCTCTATCTGCTTAATAATGATCTGTTGGTTGATTGGGTGATCTTCCGCAATCAGTATCAGCCTATTATTTTCCATCGCCGATTCGCGTGATTCGGTGCTTAATCGTAAGTTGTTTTCTTCCTTTACTATTTCTTCGATAAAGGTTGGATTATTGCTCAAGCAATGTCTTAGCTGTGAAGGGAGTAATGGGTTTGCCGATAAATTCCAACCTAACTTACAAGGTGCAGGCGAAAGCATCCCTTGTTCGCTTAGACAGATAAAATTCACGTTCTCATCAGGAGTATTAATAGCCTGAGCAAGCTCATGAGGTACGAACACAAAACCAGGCTTAATGGTCTCTACCCAATGTGCTAACTCTTTCGTGGTTTGAACGCTTTTTGTAATCACCTTAATACCCCAAGATGTCAGGTAGCTCTCCAACTCTTGATGCTGCATGAAGGTTTTGGTGAGCAAAGCGACTTTACCTGTCATATCTTGATACTGGTTATCATCAAGTGATGTCAGAGGTACCGAGATAGTAAATGTTGAGCCTAAGTTCACCTTACTTGTCACGTTCAGCGTCCCGCCCATTTGCTCTATCAATTGCTTTGAGATAGTCAACCCAAGACCCGAGCCACCGTACTTTCTCGTGGTACCTTCATCGGCCTGCACGAACGGTCTAAATAGATTTCGAATATGCTCTTCGCTAATGCCGATTCCGCTATCGAAAACTTCAAAACAGACTTGTTGCTGGCCATCGTTTTGACTGACTAACTTCGTCGTTAAGCCAACGGTTCCATGCTCAGTAAATTTAATCGCATTGCTCAACAGGTTGTTCAGTACTTGCCCGAGACGGATGTCGTCCATCAGTACCGAATCTTTTAATTCAGGGTCTAGCCAGAACTTGAATTGCAACCCTTTGGCATGCGCCTGTCTTGCCTGCAGTTGAGTCACCCTAAGAGTCAAGGTATCAAGGCTTGCGGGTTGGTAATCCAAAGTCAGCTTACCCGCCTCAATCTTCGAAAAATCAAGGATGTCGTTAACGATGTGCAATAAGTTATTAGCGGACTGGCTTAACGTTGTATGAATCTTTTGTACTTCATGACCCACTTCATATTGCTCGGAAAGCTCTAGCAAACTCACAATGCCACCAAGAGGCGTTCGGATCTCATGACTCATGTTGGCTAGAAATCTCGATTTCGCTTCTGTTGCTGCAATCGCACTCTGCCTTGCCTGAGTGAGCTCTTCTTGCTGCTGCTTTAGCTCGGTAATATCCGTCAGTACAGAATCCCATTCGTAATAATCACCACGATCGGATATTTTGCTTTGTAGGTTAAGCCAACGATTCTGATTTTCGATATTGACGCCAATATCCAGGCTCAACTTTCCATCTTTATTGCCACAACGTATTTTTCGAATCAGAGTACGGCGATCTTTCGCATTTAACGGCGCAAAGAAGCTCGTTGGAGATCGGCGTAGTTGAGAAGGCGTGAGCCCAAGAAGTTCTTCAATTCCATTACTGATAAATACGAACTCGATATCGTGTAAGCTTCGCTTAGGCTGGATATGTTGTATCACCGCACCGTGTAAATTGTTCGCGAGTTTTTGGACGCGGTCATCCGCACTTTTGGCGATTTTTTTCGCTTCATACAATTCAGTCAAATCATCGAGAATAGTTACTGAACCTTCGATACTTCCATTGGAAATGTACGGGCACTTCCAGTATGCGTAATGCTTACTGCCAAATGGAGAGACCACCTCTTTTTCCAAACGAGGCAAAACATTCCCTTTGTGGATCATGGTGTCTTCGTCTGGATTATTAATGATTGCTTCTTCTATTAAGTCAAAATCCTTAAGCGCCCTAGCCACACTGTTGAAACTCACAAGTTGGTTATCTAGATCACGTACCACAATTGGAAATGGCATTGCGTTAAGTAGTGAACGCTCGAACTCGACTTGATGCTTCAACGCAGACTCAGCACGCTTGCGCTCCTCAACCTCACGGCTTAATTTCCAGCTCCATGCCATGATCGCCATGATAAGAACGGATGCGACAGAAATAAGAATGGCAGCACCCAAAATCACATCTTTCGTGTCAACTCCAGATTCGTAAGAAACATCTAACCAATTCTTTTTAATCTGCTGGAATTTATGATGTGGAATCGCAAAAAGCGCCTTATTGATGATGTTACCTAATATCTCTTGGTTAGCTTCCACGCTATATGCAACTGGCACATCATTGTCTTTAGAAAGCAGGCTAATTACTCGCAAGTACCCTGAATACTGTCCTTGAAGAAGCGGTGATGCGAGATATAAAGAGAGCATTGCAGAGTCAACTTGCCCTTTATCAACCGCCTCTAACACTTGCTCAACCGAGTCATACTTTTTTATTGGGCAAGCTTCGCAATAACGCTTAGCCAATTGGGAACCAACGCTATCGTCAGTAGTACCGATAATAGCGTTCTGAGAAAGCTCACCAAACACATCGACCTTGTTACTGTCGCTTTTACCAATCAGCGCCCACGGCTCAACCATAAAAGGTTTCGAGTAAAGGTGACGATCATCCACACCAGCAAAGGGAGTCGCTTTGGTATGGATCAGCGGTAGAGAAACCGTATGTAAATCGTTCCCTTCGATACCAAAGTCATTTTCAAAAATGAAGTTTAGCCCCGTAAGTCGAGAGATCTCATTCAAGATATCGATAGAGATACCATCAGGCTGCCCTTCGCTGTTCACGAATGAAATAGGTTTTGAATCTCGAATGTAGGACACATAAATATTGGGATTCAATGATAGGTATTGCTGCTCTTTTTCCGTCAATAACAACTTATTTTTGCTAACAACCAAAAGTAAACGTCTTTGTATTTCGTTTAACCATTTCTTATGGATATTAACGATTTGATTTGGCTTATCTTGGTTAATTGAAGTATTGATGATGTTCAATAGCTTCCTATTCTCAGGAGTATCAAGTAAAGCAATAACGTAGTTATTCAGAGGCAAGCCATCATGCAAATTCACAGACAGTGATGCGTCATAGGGGCTATTCATCAGCTTACTGTGTAACAACACGCCATCATCCACAATTGCGAGCACTTTCTCACGCGCAACAGCGGCTATCGCATCCTGATATGATGAGTATGATTCAAATGAAGAAAACGGAAGTAAGGACTTCACAGACGATGCATTACTCGAGTTTTCAAAGTAAGCAAGCTTACGCCCTTTCATGAGCAAATGACTCTCAATAGGTTCACTGCTCAAACTGATCATTCGGCTCGACAAAATCGGTTTCGAGTAGATAACGCCACCACTTGAAACATTTTGCTCTGCCGTGATGATGGCGTCCACGTCACCCGTTTTTAGCATATTGTTGAGTTCAGACGGTGACTGGTAACCAACAAACTCCACACCATCGAGTCCATCTTTCACGTAGAAATCAACTAAGTCCGGCAATAAACCCGAAACCTCTCCTTGTTGTGATTGAGCATAAGGAGCAAAATCTGAGATTTGAATTCCCAGTTGAATTGATTCATCAGCTTGTGCTTTTTGTGATGCGAAAAACACCAATGTAATCAAAGAAAATAACTGAAAGAAAAAGATACGGTACATGATAAACCTGACGTTATAGCAGCAGCGTACTTTATAACGTCAAGTTCACAGCCATTCAGCAAGTAGCGTTAAACAAAATATGGATACTGTTTAATAAGCTAACCACACACCGAACCAGCAAGAGTTTTCGCATACCGATATAAAAACTCTCCGACCTTCATTAATTTCTCAAATTGAAACTCTCCAGCTGGCGCATGAATCAAATCTCGATAGTCTAATTACCAAGCCTAACACCCATAAAACAAACGCTTTTCGATATGGGAACGAATCAGTTTGACTCAACAACAGCACATTAATTCTCAAATTGAAGGAGAAAATTGCCTCTCAAAATAGAACTATTATTCAATAGCTACGTATTGTCTCAGTGACAGCAGAGAGCACTTTCATTTAACTGATTGAAAGAATGATTATTTCAATCCGACACGGAAAATGTTCAGGAATACTAGACAAAATGGCATTTGAATTGCTTTGTCATAGATAACCCAACCAATATACAGCAGGTTGCATCACTTCTCATCATTGCAGCTTGTCACGGAGGATAGGCTATGACCTTACAAAGACACACGTATTACGGCTTGATTCACCACGGGATTAAAACCTTGTTAATGGACAGAGTTGGCCACTTTACTGAGCGTGAATATCACGAGTACCTTGATCTAACGACAGGAAAATCCACCTGCTTCGCGATGAGTGAACAAGAGCTAGAGAACACTTTAGACAATCTGAAAAGCGAAGGTTATTTAGAAGATATCAAGAAGCTGATTCCTCGCTACCAAACGTCATCGATGCGTTGAAATTCTGCCAGCTCCAATCAGTTTAGTAGCCAATTGTCTCGAGCTGTTTTGCATCGAGGCAATTTTGGTTAGACTGTCGGTAACTCAACTAACCGGATATTCAGTCCATATGAAACAAATTCTTGATTTCATCCCTCTCATCATTTTCTTCGCGCTTTACAAGATGTACGACATCTATACGGCTACTGGGGCATTGATTGTCGCTTCTGCACTTCAAATCGTTTTGACGTACTTCATCTACAAAAAAGTAGAAAAAATGCAGGTGATAACGTTTCTGATGGTCGCGGTATTTGGTGGAATGACCATATTCTTGCACGACGACAACTTCATTAAATGGAAAGTCACTATCGTTTATGCCTTATTTGCTATTGGCCTAACCGCAAGCCATCTAATGGGGAAACCTGCGATTAAGGGCATGTTGGGCAAAGAGGTTACACTTCCGGATGCGGTATGGGGCAAGATCAACTGGGCATGGACATTCTTCTTCACTATTTGCGCAATCATCAACGTGTATGTAGCTTTTAACCTACCATTAGATGTGTGGGTTAACTTCAAGGTGTTTGGCCTGCTAATAGCAACATTACTATTTACGCTGCTTACTGGCGTCTACATCTATAAGCATTTACCAAAAGAACAACTTCAAAAAGAGCAGCAAGAACTAACTGATAAAAATACTGACGAGAAGTAACCCCAAGGGGTGAGTCCTCATTCCGTTTTTGTTACAATTCTTGTCAATATGCTATACCTAGCGGCCAATGATACTCGTGATCATTGGCCGTTGGCTTTTTTGTGTTGCGGAGACTGGTCAAAATAAAGCCTATTATTTAATGTAAATCGCACTAAATTATTGGCTATCTGATCTCTGTTGTTCATTGCGCTCGTTTGCAAATGCGCTTCACCAACCAACACTTCTGTTTTTATTTTGATAATCAATACCACCAAGAGTACAACAATGACGATTCAATCAACTTTGAACCCAATTGGTTCCCTACTTCTTCGCACATTAGCGATGCCTTCTGATACCAATGCAGCAGGTCAAATCTTCGGTGGTTGGATAATGTCTCAGCTCGACCTAGCCGGCGGCATCTTGGCCAAAGAGATCTCTAACGGCAAGATAGTTACCGTGTCGGTTTCGAGCATTGAATTCAAGCAGCCCGTATCCGTTGGTGATGTGGTGTGCGTTTATGGTGACTGCACAAAGATTGGCCGTAGCTCGATGAATATCGACCTAGAAGTCTGGGTTAAGCCGGTCCTGGATCACGGCATTGGCGACCGCTACAAGGTATGTGGTGCAACGTTCAACTACGTAGCCGTTGATGAAAGTGGCAAGCCTCGAACCATCAAGAAATAGTACTTTTCACTAAGTCATACGTATCTGTGGTCTTTAGTTTCAGCAAATGAAATCGCTAAAGACCATACAAGTCTCTCGCACCAATTCACAATTTCTTATCATTAGCTCTTCCAATACCAATTAGTTCGCGTAAATTAGCAAGATAGCTATTTTATAATCTCCCAAATTCAGTGAAGTAAAATAAGGATATGCCAATATGTGGTACGTGATTTTCTCTCAAGATGTCGAAAATTCATTAGAAAAACGCCTCAGTGTTCGCCCACAACATCTAGAACGCCTACAAATACTTCACGATGAAGGCCGGCTATTAACAGCGGGTCCAATGCCAGCGATTGATTCAGATAACCCTGGCGAAGCTGGTTTCACAGGTTCAACGGTAATCGCTGAGTTTAACTCTTTAGAAGACGCACAGGCATGGGCAGACGCAGATCCGTACATCGACGCTGGTGTCTACCAAAATGTCATCGTAAAACCATTCAAGAAAGTATTTTAACGTGAAAAAATGGATTATTAGCTCACTGGCCGCGATCCTGCTTGCAGGCTGTGCTTCAAGTGAGCAAGACCAACAAAGACAACTCGAGATGATGGCGCAGCATCGTGCTGGCGTGCTATCTGCAGGCCTACCTATTGAGTATGGCCCACTGTCTGTTATGCGAGTACTAGCAAAAAACACCGTGATTGAAATCATGATGATCTACAACCAAGATGCTAAAGGTGCTAAGCCTTTAAACCAAGTTGTCGATATGAGTGTGAATAGCTACTGTACTAACTCAGAAGTAAGAGCAAACCTAGATATGGGCTTGGCTTACAACATCAAGATTCGCAATACACGCGGACAACTGATGGTTGAGAAGCTGATAAGCAAAGATACTTGCCAGAGCGCTAATTAAGATTCGAGATTCGAGATTCGAGATTCGAACAAGTATAAAACTAGAAGGCCTCGCATTTGCGAGGCCTTTGTTTTATTAAACAATCAAAATCCTAGACTAAATTATGCCTCAACAGATTCCCACTCTTTACGCAATTCCTTAGTCGCGGAGACTAAGTTAGTCAGTGCTGCTTCTGTTTCTGCCCAATTGCGAGTTTTAAGACCACAATCTGGGTTTGCCCATAAGCGCTCTGCCGGTATTTTTTCCGCCGCCTTCTTAAGCAGGCTAATAATCCACTCTTGCGATGGGATATTTGGTGAATGGATATCATAAACACCTGGGCCAATCGCGTTCGGGTAGTTGAACTCTTCAAACGCTTTAAGCAGTTCCATGTTCGAGCGAGACGTCTCAATAGTAATCACATCAGCATCTAATGCGGCCACTGAATCAATGATTTCATTGAACTCGCTGTAACACATGTGCGTATGAATCTGAGTTTCTGGTTTAGCACTTGCCGCTGAAATCTTAAAGGCATCAACCGCCCATTCTAAATATTCTGCATGGTCACGCTTTTTAATCGGCAGGCCTTCACGAATAGCTGGTTCATCGATTTGGATAATGTTGATTCCTGCATCTTGCAAATCAGACACCTCATCGCGTAATGCAAACGCTAACTGATTCGTGATTTCTTTACGCGAGATATCTTCACGCGGGAACGTCCAACACAGAATTGTCACAGGGCCAGTCAGCATGCCTTTCATCTGCTTAGATGTCAGTGATTGAGCATAAGTCGTCCACTCGACCGTCATTGGTTTCTCACGCTCGATATCTGCCACCACAATAGCCGGTTTCACACAGCGAGAGCCATAGCTTTGTACCCAACCAAACTTAGTGGTTTGGAAGCCTGCCAGGTTCTCTGCAAAGTACTCCACCATGTCGTTACGTTCGGCTTCACCGTGTACCAACACATCCAAATCGAGTGCTTCTTGGCGCTTCACCGCATCGGCAATATGACCTTTTAGTGCGGTCGTGTATTCCGCTTCGCTTAACTTTCCAGTGCGATAAGCGCTACGTTGAACACGGATCTCGCAGGTCTGTGGGAACGAACCTATCGTTGTGGTTGGTAACAACGGTAAACCTAAAACTTCCGACTGATGTGCTGCTCGCTCTGGGTAAGGAGCACTACGGTCAGCTAGTGCTTTAGTAATCGTGTTGAGGCGAGCCTGTACCTGTGGCTTATTAACGTGGGTTGCACTCTTGCGAGCCACAATCGGCTGGCTATAAGTCTCGCACGCTAAAATGGCATTTTGATCGCCGTCTAGCGCCGCCCCCAACAAGCTAACCTCTGTGACTTTTTGTTTAGCAAAAGCAAACCAGCTCTTCACTTCTTCGCTGAGTGAATCTTCTAGATCTAAATCAACGGGACTATGAAGCAGCGAACATGAACTTGCGACCCACAGCTTATCGCCTAGCCTCTCTTTCACTGGTCGCAGCAACTCAAGCTGAGTAGCCAAGTCCGCTCGCCAGACATTGCGTCCATTAATGATGCCAGCAGACAGCACCCACTCTTCCGGTAATTGACTCACGACTTCATCGAGCTGCTGTGGCGCTGCAGCCAAATCAATATGCAATCCGTTAACAGGCAGTTTGACGATTTTATCTAAGGTGTCTGTCACCGAATCGAAGTACGTAGTCAATAACAGTTTCACATCACCTTGAATGACTTGATAAGCCAGTTTAAATGAATCGGCCCATTGTTTTTCAAGCTCGAGGGCAAGAATTGGCTCATCGATTTGAACCCACTCAACGCCCAACTTGGCTAGCTTAGCCAAAATCGCTTGATAGGCTGTTAACAAGCGAGGCAATAGGGTTAAGCGCTCAAATCCCTCTTCCACCTCTTTCCCTAAGTACAAATAAGAAAGTGGACCAAGAAGCACAGGTTTCACCTTATGCCCTGCTTGAACGGCTTCATTCACTTCATCAAACAATTGAGGCCAGCTCACCTCAAATGAATCATCTTTACTGAACTCAGGAACGATGTAGTGATAGTTGGTATTGAACCACTTAGTCATGTCTGACGCTGCAGCGCTGTCTTTTGTGCCTTCAGAAGCATATTTCCCACCACAACAAGCGGCTTCAACTTGTGATTGCCCGCGCCCCACTCGGAACAAGGTATCTAAATCAGGGAAAGCTTTCTCCTCTTCGCTACCTCCAGCATGACGCGTGGGGACGTGCCCTAAAAGTAAAGTCGTTGTCAGTACATGGTCGTACCATGCGAAGTCACCCGCAGTTGCAAAGCTAAGATTCGCATTAGCTTGTACATTCCAGTTACGATTTCTCAGCTCGCTACCTAGCTGTTTGAGTTCTGATTGGTTGATTTCACCACGCCAGTATTTTTCGAGTGTGAATTTCAGTTCGCGCTTTTCACCGATACGTGGGTAGCCAAGAATATGCGTTGTTGTCGTCATGAACCTGTTCCTTATTCAATAATTGTTAGTATCTTTTCAGATTGCCTATTGTGTTCTTGCTTTCATTAAAGGTGTCTGGATGGCTAAACTATCTACCGAATCGAATCGCTGAACAACGTCCAAATATTCATCTTGTTTATTAAAAATATTCATCATCAGCGAGTCAGAGATGAATATAGTTAAATCCATCTGGACATCTAGACGTTTACAAATGATAAAAAACCCCGTAGGGTGATTATTAAGAAATATTGAATTAGCTTAGGGAATATGAGGAATACTCATGATAGAGCTTAAACATCTGCGAACATTGACGACCTTGAGAGATAGCGGTTCACTCACCGCAACAGCGACCTCTCTTCACCTGACTCAGTCGGCGCTTTCTCATCAATTGAAGGACCTAGAGGCGCGTATTGGTGGGCAGTTGTTCCTACGCAAAACTCGGCCAGTAAAGTTCACCTCAGAGGGTGAGATCTTGCTAAAACTCGCTGATGAGATTCAACCAAGAATCGCCAAAGCAGAGAATGAACTCGCGAGTCTGAAAGAGGACGTGAATGGTCGCCTGCATATGGCGATCGAGTGTCACTCTTGTTTTCAATGGTTAATGCCTGCTTTGAAAGAGTATCAAGTTGCTTGGCCAAGCGTGACTCTCGATTTCTCGTCCGGTTTTGGCTTTGAGCCCCTACCTGCGTTAATGGCTGGCGAGTTGGATCTGGTGATCACCTCAGATATTCAACCTCGCTCTGAGATCCACTATGAGCCACTTTTCGATTTCGAGATGCGTTTGATCACGGCGATTAACTCACCTTTGGCTGAAAAGCCAAGCATTGATCCACAAGATCTTAGCGATCTCACAATGCTATCTTACCCGGTTCAAAAACAGCGTTTAGATGTGGTGAAACACTTCTTGCAACCTGCAGGTATTGAACCGAAGAAATGGAAGCAAGCAGACAACACCTTGATGTTAGTGCAAATGGTATCAGCCGGGTTAGGAGTTGCAGCCTTACCAAACTGGGCAATCAGTGAGTTTTCAAGACAAGGGTTGATTGCTAGTAAGCCGCTGGGTAAAGGACTTTCAAGAAGACTGTTTGCTGCGGTGAGAAATTCAGAGAAAGACAAGCGTTACCTGCAAGCATTCTTCAGCACGGCAAGGCAGCAGAGTAAGAGCCACCTGGATGGAATTGAAGTTGTTTAGCTATATAAACTATTAGAGCTATACAAAAGTACAAAAACAAAAAAGTCACAGATTACCTGTGACTTTTTAGATTCCGCAGCATTGATTTAGCGATACCTGTTCATTCGCGAAACATAGATTATCTTGCGTATGATTTAAATTGGTTCGTCAGTGGATCGTATTGATAGCCGAGCATGTCTAGCTTACCTACGACACTTTCTATATCCATTTCATACATGCTAATCAGTTCTTCAAAACTGTCGCACTCTAAGCGCAGTTTTTCATTCACTATTCCCAGCAAGATAATACTATCTAGGCTTTTGACGTTACTTAAATCCATCTCGTACTCCTTACGAACACTCTGACTAGAATTAAGTTTAGAACGCTTAATCGCCCCACGCTAAAAAACAGATCACACTTCTTTACTCACAGAAATACTTACAGTACCCAAATTGGTGTTAGGCCAACGAGAGCGGCTAACAACATCAGTAGTGACACCGTAAGTTGCACCTTCTCTGGCGTTTTAACAAACAGTAGGTGCCAACACCACACCACGATTGAAGAGATAAGCAGTGCGAAGCTGAACAACAATGCTGAGATAACAGGCTCTAACTGAGCTTCAGAAAGTGAGTAAACGTTCACAACCGTCGCTAGTACTACCAACATTCCTGTTAATACACCTACAACTGGCAAAACACGGTGAAACGCTTGTAAGCGCGTTCTTGCGATAGTCAGCAATAGATGAGCAAACGCCGCACCTAACAAAACCACCAGCAATAATGTTGCAATAATGCCGACCACCGTTGGTTGCTCAAATGCTTGGATAGCAACATAAGACAGCGCTAAACCACACGCTAAATACATCACCCAAATCGGGCCCGAGTCACGTGTTTTCTTCGTCTGAACTTGAGAATAGAAATAAAAGATTGCGAACACGACAAGAAACGCTTCGACCTTGACTGAAGCCACGGCTAACCAAAGTACGCCAATCGCTGGTAGCATTTTGTGGATACGACCACGTTGCCCGGGGCAAATATCACCCTTTACCAGGATCAGAGTTAAGATCAGTTGAGCTCCTAATAACATTGGAGCAAATTGCAGTAATAATGTTTCGACCATTGTGGATCTACTTATCTAGACTTATTTTCGCGAATAATATCAAAAACTGCTGCGAACACTAATCAAAATCACAAATTAGCGACGTTATTCAAGGCTTCAACTATGCTGTTGGTTGGCTCTTTTGTCGTTTTTATCAGCAAAATGACGAAAGACACCAAAACTAACAGGGGCATGTTCTTCTGGCTAGTCAGGGCGCATGCCGCTATAATTCCCGCCTCAAAAATCAGAGGTCGAAATATGTACAGCGATATCACTCCTATTCACGAACACAAAAAATACTGGGCCGAGTGCTACGGAACAGCACCCTTTTTGCCTACCAGTAGAAAGGAGATGGATGCTCTTGGATGGGATAGCTGTGATATTATTATTGTAACTGGTGACGCTTATGTTGATCACCCGAGCTTTGGTATGGCTATCATCGGCCGTCTTCTTGAAGCTCAAGGCTTCCGCGTGGGCATCATCGCTCAACCGAAGTGGGACAATAAAGATGCCTTCATGAAGCTAGGAAAACCAAACCTATTCTTCGGCATCACTGCGGGTAACATGGACTCCATGATCAACCGCTATACCTCTGATCGCAAATTACGTCACGATGATGCATACACGCCAAATAACGAAGGTGGTAAGCGTCCTGATCGTGCAACTTTGGTTTACTCTCAGCGTTGTCGTGAAGCCTATAAAGGCACACCAATAGTATTGGGTGGTATCGAAGCGAGCTTGCGTCGTGTAGCTCACTACGACTACTGGTCGGATAAAGTTCGTCGCTCTGTACTGTTTGATGCAAAAGCGGACATCCTGCTATTTGGTAACGCAGAACGTGCACTAGTAGAAGTGGCACACCGCCTTGCTGATGGTGAAGAGATCTCTAGCCTCACCAATATTCGTGGTACGGCAATCAACCTGCCTGCTGCACCTGAAGGTTACAAGATCATCGACTCC
>NZ_MCYD01000169.1:0-513 GCF_002876325.1 Vibrio sp. 10N.261.52.A1 | reverse complement strand
TTTTTTTAGTGGGACATTTTGGGGTAAAGCGACTAAAGCGCTTGTCCGTTAACCGACAACTTCACATCAATGTTGCCACGAACCGCATTTGAATATGGGCAAACTTGGTGAGCGGTTTTTACCAGCGTAACAGCCTCTTCTTGAGCCAAGTCGAGCTCAACCGCTAATGAAACGGTTAAAGCAAAACCACCATTTTCATTTGGACCGATACCAACCGTTGCAGTTGTTGGCGCCGATGCAATCTTGATTTTCATTTCTTTCGCTACGTGAAGTAGAGCATTTGAGAAACACGCAGAGTAGCCTGCAGCAAACAGTTGCTCAGGGTTCGTTGCTTCACCTGAACCGCCCATTTCCTTCGGGTAGCTTAATGCAACAGAAAGCAAATTATCGTCAGTAGAAACTTGGCCGTTACGACCAGCAATTGCAGTAGCAGAAGTAGTGTAGAGTGTTGTCATTGTCTTAATCCTTAAAATGATTGTGTGAAATTAAATTGCGCGCAACTTTATTTTGAGG
>NZ_MCYD01000168.1:0-525 GCF_002876325.1 Vibrio sp. 10N.261.52.A1 | reverse complement strand
GAGTTGATAGCAGTTCGCCATCAAATAGGGCCAGTGTCACGAACAGAGCGATAAAACCGCCGCTGTACCAAAGTGCCGGGTTGGATAACCCTAATTTGTCTGAGGTAGATTCAGACTGGTTGGTGTTGCTTGTTGCATTACTTGCTGTGTGTGCTTGACCCGCATTTAAGCTTGAAGATTTCACGCTATTGGTTAAATCAGACATACTCTGACTCCAGAGGTTTCTTTGCAGCTGTCATAAAAATGATGACTACAAGGGTGTATTTAACACCTGCCCTATTATTTTTGTGTTGAGCAGGCTAATCCATGTTTGGGTTACCGCGTTGCGAAATAGACCGTTGTTCCTTTTGAATAGTGAATTTGGTTAAAGCAGTACTCGCTAAATGAACGTATTTAGAAGACTGCTCCTTAGATGCTGACTAGTGAGAAAAACGACTTAACCTTGGCTTTGAGGCTCTAGGCCATCTTTCAAAAAGTTAAACCAGTTTTCTCCTAAGACTTGTCCAGCTTCAGACTCGCTAAAAC
>NZ_MCYD01000167.1:0-644 GCF_002876325.1 Vibrio sp. 10N.261.52.A1 | reverse complement strand
TTAATTAGCAATGATTAATTGAGACTTTGGGGGCTGATATGAACACTACATTTATCGTAAACTTTATCGGAAAAGCATCACCAGCGACGATCAAGCAACTCGCTGCGGTGACTCATGAAAACGACGGCAAGTGGCTCATCAGTAAAGTGAATTTTATTGAAGACCAAGTAGCAGGTGTGCTCAAGGTTCAGCTTCCAGCTATCAATGAATCGATTGTTAAAGAGGCATTCAGCGCTAACCCAGACCTGATTGTCCAGTTCGTTGATTCAGACCATGCACATAATGTTCAAGATACCATTCACCATCTGAGACTCGATTCTAACGATCGCGCCGGTATCGTCAATGAAGTGACACATGTACTCGATAGACAAGGTATCAATATTCTCGACATGGATTGCCAGCGCGTATTTATTGCCGGTGGTGGCGGTGTCAGTTCAAGCCTATTCACTTCTAAAATCGCGGTTAAGCTACCAATCGAAGTTCAAATCGATGATGTTATCAATGAACTAGAAACTCTCAGTGAAGATACTCGAGTGATGGTCGAGAGCTAGTTGAACTAACCTCCTAACGATACCCTATCGTTGGGAGGATACTTCCTCCCTCCTTACATAGCTTACAAAAAAACGTATAAAACCTAAAAAATA
>NZ_MCYD01000166.1:0-1898 GCF_002876325.1 Vibrio sp. 10N.261.52.A1 | reverse complement strand
GATCTCAGGCTTGCTTTCGTAATTCGCTTGCAGGTCGTCTAGTAAATAACGAGGAATTAAACCCGTACCAATCAGCACAAATGACGATATAAGAACAAGAGATAAAAAAGTGGAAGTTGCTCGCCATTGAAGTAAGCGAGTTATGAAAACCAATAGTAGAAGAAGTAAAAGTATAATAAAGCTCATGGTGATCCCGTTATCGAACTGGTGTCAATTTAATGCAGCATATTGAGGTGTTGAATCATATATCAATCACGGTGATACTTCATAGCTAACTCATTGTATTATTGAACAAATGCACGCTTAACATTTAAAAAGCAACTCCGGTACCAAATAGACAATAAAAAACCGATGCATGGGCATCGGTTTTTGTTTTATGAGCTGTTTGGCTCAGAATTAAGCGTTTGCTTGTTCCAGATCTTGTTGCTTGTCTTTCTTACCTAATAGGCGACTTGTAATTGTACCGGCTGTCATCGCACCAGATACGTTAAGCGCTGTACGAGCCATATCGATAAGTGGCTCGATAGAGATAAGCAGTGCTGCAATCGTTACAGGAAGGCCCATCGCTGGAAGTACGATAAGTGCTGCGAACGTTGCACCGCCACCCACACCAGCGATACCGAAAGAGCTTACTGTGATAATTGCAATCAGAGACAGAATGAAGTTGATGTCCATTGGGGCGATGCCAACCGTAGGTGCAACCATCACTGCTAGCATTGCAGGGTAGATACCCGCACAACCGTTTTGACCAATTGTCGCACCGAAAGAAGCTGATAAGTTAGCAATTGCTGGTGGCACGTTTAGCTTCGTGATTTGAGCTTCAACGTTCAGTGGAATCGTTGCTGCAGAACTACGCGAAGTGAAAGCGAACGTTAGAACAGGCCAGATTTTTTGGAAGTACTCTTTTGGGTTTACGCCAACAAAAGAAACTAACACACCGTGAACAACGAACATCAGCAGAATTGCAACGTAAGACGCTACGATAAAACCAAGTAGGCTTAAAATGTCAGATGCGCTTGATGTTGCTACTACTTTCGCCATTAACGCTGCGATGCCGTATGGCGTTAATGCCATGATCATCTTAACTAAGCGCATCACGATAGATTGAGCCGCTTCAACGAACGTACGAATTGGTGATTCTAGCTCTTCTTTCTCTGCCATTACTTTACGAGCAGCAATACCCGTTAGCACACCAAAGATAACAACCGCGATGATAGACGTAGAGCGAGCACCTGTTAGGTCTGCAAATGGGTTGGTTGGAATGAAGCTAACCAGCATTTGTGGAATTGTTAGGTCTGAAACGCTGCTAATGCGGCTTTCTAGCGTTGCGATACGTGCTGTTTCACGTGCACCTTCTGTCAAACCTTCAGCAGATAGACCAAATGCCTGAGTTACTACAATACCAACAATCGCAGAAATCGCTGTGGTGGCTAACAACACAGAGATCGTGATGCCAGAGATTTTGCCCAGTGAACCGCCTTTCTCAAGCTTAACTACCGCCGCAATCATCGAAACTAGTACTAATGGCATGATGACCATTTTCAGTAAGCCAACGTAACCACGACCAACAATGTTTACCCAGTCTAGTGTTTCTTTGATTACAGGGTTACCTTCACCAAATAGCAACTGAAGGCCAAGACCAAAAGCACTACCGAAAACTAAACCTAATAGAACCAAGCGCGACAACGTGTTTTCTTTTTTCTGCTGTCCGTAGAGAAAGAAGAGGATACCAGTGAATACCGCTAAGGCAGCGATAGCTGAAAATGACATTTGTTTTCCTTATGAATTTCTTTAAATCGATAGGGCGCTTAGATATATGGGCGCAAATACTGTTAGCTACAGTAGCGACCTGTAACAAAACGTAAAATAAGGAAAAGTAATTAAATAGAACAATAGGT
>NZ_MCYD01000165.1:0-1701 GCF_002876325.1 Vibrio sp. 10N.261.52.A1 | reverse complement strand
GATTCTTAATTGGCGTCTTTCCGATGATAGGCGTGCCATCTGGCGTCATCGGCCTTAACCCCGTCCAGTATTCTGCCTTCGAGAAATCCCCCGCATGTGGGAAAAGATCTTTAATCACCATATCAATCGTAGCTTTGCGTTGTTCTGGAATCAGGTAATTGAAACCAGCAAGCTCTGCCGTCCCGGCAATACGAATTCGATCATCAAAACGCGTCATCGCCACCTTATAGGTTTCATCCATAACGGTTGATGTTGGTGACTTATCCGAACTCACGATCGGCAGTGTCAGGGAGTAGCCCTTCACTGGATAAACAGGAATCGATAAGTTCACTTGCTTGAGCAGGTCACGAGAGTAGCTTCCCGAAGCCACCACATAAGCGTCCGCTTTGAAGTCACCTTGAGTTGTCGTAATGCTCTCTATAGTTTGGTTATGATGATTCAAATTCACCACTTCAGTATCAAACACGAACTGAACGCCAAGCGCCTTGGCTTTCTCAGTCAAAGCTAAACAGAATTGATGGCAATCACCAGTTTCATCATCAGGTAAATATAAACCGCCCACCAGCTTGTCTTTCACGTCAGCTAATCCCGGTTCCACCGACAGACACTGCTCCACACCAAACAGCGAGTGCTCGATGCCGCTTTCTGTTAGTAGCTTCATATCCTGCTGAATTGCATCCAGTTGTTTCTCGCTTCTGAATACCTGCAAGGTTCCTTTCTGCCTACCCTCATAAGCCAAGTTTTCAATGCTTCGAAGATGAGTTAGACAGTCTCGGCTGTAGTTTGCCACTCTCAACATTCGAGACTTATTCACGGCGTATTTAGCTTCGTTACAGTTAGCGAGCATCTTAGTCGCCCAAGCCACCAACTCTGGAGAAAGTGATGGCTTCACTTTCAAGGGAGCATGTTCTTGAGTGAGCCATTTCATCGCTTTCAACGGAATACCCGGCGCTGCCCAAGGTGAAGAATAGCCATAAGAAATTTGCCCGGCGTTCGCGAAACTGGTCTCTTTACCACTGCTATCCTGGCGGTCGATCACCGTCACTGAGTGGCCCTCTTTCGCCAGATACCAAGCACTGGTCAAGCCAATAACACCGCTGCCAATTACAATTACTTCCATTCTATATTCCCCTGCACTCGCCACACAGCTGAGCCTTACGGCCTGTTTAAAACATCTGTCGTTAATAGTTTGTAACGTATTCATCAAGCGTTGACTTAACAATTCATAATGTGTTGATAAAAAGTCAATTTTGTCGCAAATCGAGAGAATGAGTTTGGAAGTGTGATGTTGAAGGGCTTCAGAGTACAAGCCATTGAGTGGACCCACAGGGTAGCCTCACCCAACAAAGAAGCTCACTGGTAGTAACAAGTTGAGCCAAGATTAGGACTCTGCGTTTCACCAACCCTGATCTATTTAGATATTGTGAGCATCATGACTTAAGAATGTAGCGTTCTCGATAAGAAAGTCTAAAAAGGTTTCGGCTTGCAATGAGAGTGCACGGCCTTGGAGAGATTGAACTTTGACCGTCGCTTTAGAGAAGGTGTCTAGCTCAGTCGCAACCACTTCAATTTGTCCCGATTTGATCTCGTCAAGCACAGTGAGCTTAGGCATAAAGGTCACGCCTAGGCCTGCCGAAACGAAGTTAGTTAGCGCGGTGACCGAGTTGGTTTGAAGTTTTGGCTGTAAGGTAAGATGAGAGT
>NZ_MCYD01000164.1:0-841 GCF_002876325.1 Vibrio sp. 10N.261.52.A1 | reverse complement strand
CTTCTGTTTCTCGTCATGTATGATGCGACTTTCTTGCTAAGATATTGTTATTAAATGACTTAATTGTCAATTTAATAGCTGTTGCTATTAGTAGCCGAACTATTTCAATTATAAACAGCGTCAATGTTCGGTCTCGGAACCGTTATCAGTAAAAGGGCTAGGTATGTATTTTTGGAACATCAAAGGCTTAAAGGCGGACATCAAAGCCGATAAGTTGTCGGAGAAAGATCGTTTTCGGTATGTATTTATATATATCGCGTTAGGTACGCTCGCGATGTATGGGTACGCGAATGGCTTTTCAAATACTTGGGAGGTTATCGAATCAATCAGTTTCAGCGCAATCGTACTTCTAGGGACCTATTTTGCTTATAGAGCGAATGGTGCAGAAAATGGGCGAGACTTCTTAGGTCGCTATTTTGGTATCAGCTTTGTTGTGGGTTTGAGGTTTTTAATTTTTATGTTGCCTCTCTATATTCTGTTATTTTTCTATTACTTTTCAGTGATATCTGATGATGGCGATATTGCCACCACAGGCGTTGATGTTGCGATATCTATGAGTATAAACATCTTGCTGTATGCGCGTATTGTTAAGCATATGGGCGATGTAAGAGATTAATAATAAACCGTATAATCAGGCGGGTAACGTGCGGCGTGCGCTTAGGTTTACATTTGCCTGTAACTCAGTCGTCTTTAGGTTTCTCTGCATAAAAGGCAGAGCTTTAGGAGTTAGCTCATGGATTACGAAACAAAAATACAACTTGCTCTAAAAGAGTTAAGTGACAAAGGTGTTTGGAAGTCGAACTATAACCCCCCAATTGATAGATTGTTACGTAAACTCGGG
>NZ_MCYD01000163.1:0-1947 GCF_002876325.1 Vibrio sp. 10N.261.52.A1 | reverse complement strand
ATAGATAATAAGGTGTTAGCGTGTTTCCAACTCTGTGAATATAGCCTCAGCGTCTACCACACTGCCAGAAATCGATAGAGTGTTGAAAGGCACTAAATCTGTCGGGCTAGAAGGCTTTTTAACAAGCAATTCTGGATAGACTTTTGATTCGTTCATTAATAGAGATTTCAGTTCTTTCACTGATAGGTCAGGGTAGCGAGACCACACTAAAGCAGCGACACCTGAAACCACAGGTGCTGCCATGCTGGTACCACTTTTCGAACCGTAAGTGTTGCCCGGTGTAGTTGAAAGAATTCGATACCCAGGAGCAAATACATCAACTGATTCTTGTCCGAAGTTACTGAAGCTTGCGACTAAGCTTTGATCTGCGTATTTTGCTGATGCACCCACATCTAACCACGTTGAGATAGGCTTTGAACGGTAGTGCTTAGCGTAGCGGTTTGGAAAGCTTGGTTTAATGTCATTATCGTTACGGCTGTTACCCGCGGAGTGAACAATCAGTACGCCTTTACGAGCGGCATAACGGAATGCATGGTCAACAATGTACTTACGAGGTGAGTAGCTTTTACCGAAACTCATGTTAATGATCTTTGCACCATTATCGACGGCATAGCGCACCGCGTTGGCAATGTCTTTATCTCGCTCGTCACCATTTGGCACCATACGTACCGCCATAATTTGTGCATGGTCTGCAACCCCATCGATACCGATAAAGTTTCCGCGTTCAGCAGCGATGATACCCGCAACGTGAGTGCCGTGAGAGCCGACAGGCCCCTTAACATCGTTGTTACCGTAACCTTTTTCCCATGGGTTATTGATGTCATCTAACACGATGTCGCGACGAGTATCGAGCTCTAGATTTAGATGGAAGTCTAAAGAGTCTTGATAGCGACTACGACGAGATTCCAAGTATTCAAATGAGTACCAAGATTCAAATAGGCTAAGTAGGCCTTGCGCCGCTGCAACGACGCTAGCGTTTTCGTTATCTAATAGCGTTTTTAAACCATTAGTCGAAAAGTCTTTCTGATCAACGTATTGAAGAATCTCTTGTTTGTATTCGTTGGCTTGGTCTATCGCGGTAGTGACACGATTTAACGCATCTTGGTCGTCTTTTAAAGAGGAGAGATAGTCTGACTCAACGCCTTCATAGTACTTACGCTTTTTGCGTGGAATCCAATGTCCATTTTCTTTAAGTTTCAGGTACTTCTTGTATTCTCGTGTAACCTCTAATGTATCTTGATCAACGTTGATCCCTAAAGAATTTCCGAGAAAGTTCCATCCGTGAATATCATCGATGTAACCATTGCCATCATCATCGATACCGTTATCTGGGATCTCGCCTTGGTTCGTCCAAAGTTTGTTTTTAAGGTCTTCATGTTCCACATCAACGCCAGAATCAAGAACAGCCACGATCACTGGCTCTGGCTTTAGTGGTGGCATAAGGTAGTCATATACCACGTCAGAACCTACGCCTTGAAGTCTTGTGTAGCTTGCAGATAGATTGAACCAATCGCCGCGCTGTGAATCAGCAGAGCTCATCATTCTCATCGAGAAGAAGGATGGTTGGATGGGGTCTTTAGAGTAATCCTCAACAATCGTACCTTTTACGTCTTGTATGAAAGGTGAATTGACAATCTGAGGTGAAAAGCCGTCTTCTTTAACTGTTGTAGCGGTGGCGTGTGCGGAAGCAATAATAGCTAAAGCGAGAGTAGTAAGTCTGTATCCGTGTTTCATCTGTGTAGCATCCTTATAATTATACGGCCAAAACTGTTTTTTAAACGCAATGCTTAACGCGTTTTGCCAGTTTTGTGAGCGGGAAATACCCGTTCAAAAAGCAGCCCAAAGGTAATATGCAATTAGACTTCTATCATTCATTTGGTCAATGAAATGGTATTGAGATCTCACTGTGAGCGATTTTTAAGCTTTAAAGTTTGAGCTAAATTCTAT
>NZ_MCYD01000162.1:0-645 GCF_002876325.1 Vibrio sp. 10N.261.52.A1 | reverse complement strand
TTTTTATTGAGCGGTGCGTACTCAGGTACGGGATACCTTTTGAGGTGTGTGTAAGGCTTTCGATGAAATGATGAAAGGTGGCGAGTTCAACAAACAGGTTGATACTGATTGTCTTGCATAGATGGTAAAGAACATAGACAAAACAGATACAAAAATGCAGCGATAACCCAAGGGTTGTCGCTGCATTTTCATTTATAGTGATTTGACTACCTTACTTAGAGCAGCCTTCGGTAATCGGCGAGTGTCTTATTACGCGTCGCCTGGTTTTTCGCGTTTGCTGTTCCAACCCATAAAGTTGTAGATGTTGTATCGCGCAAACCCGATTTGTTCATGCAGAGCAAAGTCTGTTACCGCAAAGTTATACCATAATGGCAGCCATGAAGTTTGAGCTGCCATGTAATCAGCTCTCACTGGAATCACGTTCAATCCAAAGTGGTTGAAGTAGAGTTCACTACGGCGAATGTGCAGGCCAGATGAAACCAGCACAATGTTGTCGAATTGGTGATGTTTCATCAGATCGCTGGTCAGCTGCGCATTTTTCCAAGTGTTCACGCTGTTCGGCTCCTGGATAAGGTCGGCGATTGGAACACCCAGTCTCAGCAATTGTTGCTCGTAAATTTCCGCTTCTGTCACGCCGTTGCCTTG
>NZ_MCYD01000161.1:0-416 GCF_002876325.1 Vibrio sp. 10N.261.52.A1 | reverse complement strand
TAATTAGTTTTAAAATCTATCACGATGTAAATAATAATGATTATCGATACGCATAAATTACTTGGTTCAATATTCTATCAAGCAAAAAGTAAAGAGCAGTTAATAGATATTGTTCAGGCTCTCGTTGAAAACCAAGTATTGTCAGAAGATTGTTTATTAGCCCTTCAAAACGAACAGGAGGATGAGTTAACAGCGGAGTTTAGCCGCCTGTTTGAAGGGGTTGGAGAGATGCCAGCACCACCTTGGGGCTCGGTTTACCTCGATAAAGACCGCGTTGTGTTTGGCGAGTCAACGGTCGCGTATCGACAGTTTTTAGAATTAAACCAAATTGAATTAGATACCGGTTTAAGAGAGCCCGAAGATCAGTTTGGTTTAATGTTATTCGCTCACGCCTATTTGTTAGAAAATAATAATAT
>NZ_MCYD01000160.1:0-553 GCF_002876325.1 Vibrio sp. 10N.261.52.A1 | reverse complement strand
CAAATAGCAGTCAAAGAATCCATCAAGCCACTCGTTGCGCCTTGAGATTGCAGTGTTTGCAGAATGATTGGTGCAAACGTTGATACCATCGATGGATCCATACCTAAACTAGAAAAGGCACTTTCAACTGCACCTTGTGAGTTTAGTAGTGATGATAGACCCGTTGACTCCAGACTAGACATACCTGGGATAAGTGACGCAAGCTCTTTGTTATCTGTAGTATCTAGTGAGTTCTGTGCCAGTGCTAACATAGAACCGATACCACCAATCGCTTGATCGCTAGTGACAGACGCTTGGTCAGCAACAGTGTCAGCAAGCGGTGTTGTTTCATTTTGTTGAGACCACATGTTTACAGCTGCCATTAATGCAGTTTGTGATAGTTGAGAGTAGTTGGTATCAGAACCAGAACTGGTTTGTTCAGAGTCGCTAGTGCTAGCGCAAGAGACAACAGCAAGGCTGCTTAAAACTGTGATGAGTACTTTCTTCATTATTCGTCCTTAAGTAATAAAGTAATTTACTCTTTCACTATAAACGAAAAACGGCGATGTAGTGA
>NZ_MCYD01000159.1:0-25607 GCF_002876325.1 Vibrio sp. 10N.261.52.A1 | reverse complement strand
ATGAACCTTTGGCAAAAGTGGAAGTACCCTATTCGACAGGGCGTTTTCCAACGAGCCGCTACTGCTTGGTTGAGATGTTGCCGAAGACGGGCCGTAAACATCAGTTGCGCCGTCATATGGCTCACCTAAGACACCCAATTGTTGGTGATACTTCGCATGGTGATGGCAAGCATAACCGCTTGTTCCGTGAAAACTTGGATTCACACCGTTTGTTACTGCACGCTTCAGAGTTGCGCTTTATCCACCCTTTCACGAAAGAAGAATTAGTGATGAAGGCAAGCCTTGATGAAACTTGGCTACAGTTATTCGAAACCTTTGAGTGGGATACAAATTTAGTCGATGCGCAAGCACGGTCGTCTAAATAAAAGTTCGATAAAACAAAGGGCTGATAGTGATATCA
This sequence comes from Vibrio sp. 10N.261.52.A1, assembly GCF_002876325.1. Classification (NCBI taxonomy): domain Bacteria; kingdom Pseudomonadati; phylum Pseudomonadota; class Gammaproteobacteria; order Vibrionales; family Vibrionaceae; genus Vibrio; species Vibrio sp. 10N.261.52.A1. The sequence continues at coordinate 25,207 of NZ_MCYD01000159.1, read as the reverse complement.
GCCCTTTTTACTATCTGTTTAATTTAAGCAGAACAACTAACGATGGTCATTAGTCGCCTAGCATCGGGATCATTTTAGTTTTTCTAGATCCGCTTCGATCTCAGCGATCTTACTAGACACCACCTTCTCTAAATGGCGTAGGTCGGTCAGGATCTTCTGTTTTACATCCGTCTCTGTGGTTGGCGTAGGTTTGGTGATTTTATTAAGCTCATCAATCACAAGCGTGAGGTTGCGGTTAATCTCAGTCACTTCTTTGTATTGATTATTGCCACCACTAACAAGCACACTTTTTACTTGTCGTGGGTACTTAAACTTAACGCTTTTCGCGAACAGCTCGCCTTTCTGCTTACGAAAATAAATCTTCAGGATATCTTTGTGTGCTTCTTGGCGAAGGGAGTAACGTTCAATCTGTTTAGGCTCGTGGATACCTAAGCCAGTGAGGTTTGGATACATAAGCGACCTCTAGTTTATGAATGTAATACTTTTATGTAATTGACTTAATCAATGTAGCAGCCTAACGACGAGCTAGATAGTTGATATCTGTGAATTGATTGTAAGTTGTGGGCAAGATCGCTCTCTATCTTCACCCACACTTATTTGCTCATTAAACCGGCGAGTTGTACTCCATTCGCGTTCTAGGGCGCAAGCTCGGAAACATGCTCGGTTAGCCTCTCTCTGAGCGCCTGTTCTTGTTCTTCAGAAAGTCGCCCACCTGTGTCACTGGTCAGAATAAACAAATCCTCTGCACGTTCGCCAATGGTCGTAATTTTAGCGCCATGTAGGTTGATACCTAACTCTGCGAAGGTTGCACCAACTTGTGCCAGTAGCCCTGGTGTATCGAGTGCTCTTAGTTCCATCAAGGTGCGTTTTTTACTCTTGGTTGGTAGGAACTCAACCAGAGTCTTGACCTTAAAGTGTTGTAAGTTACGCGGCGTGCGACGTGTCTTAATCTTTGTAGGGCGACCATCGGCTAGAACATGGGTTAGATGTTTTGCGACAGCCTTGTGTCTTGCTTCGTCAATCGCATTGCCATGCTGGTCTAGCACGATAAAGGTATCAAGAACATGACCATCTTTGCTTGCCATAACCTGAGCGTCATGAACGTTGAAGTTACGTCTGTCGAGCTCGGCAACCACGGTAGCAAACAGTGCTGCTTGGTCTTTGCAGTAAACAAAGACTTCTGTTCCGCCACGTGTCGCTTTTTTGCTGATCAAAACCAAAGGCTGGCTTGGATCTTCCAGGCGCAGTAGATGCTCACAATGCCATGCAATCTGTTTGTGGGTATGACGTAAGAAGTAGTCGGCTTTAAAGCGTTGCCACAACACTTCAATTTCACGAGCGGTGAAGCCTTCTTTACGCAGTAGGGCGGATGCCATTTGTTGATTGTGACGAATACGGTCTCGAACGTCGACCGGATTTTCTAGGCCGCGGCGCAGCGCACGTTGAGTTGAGTGGAAAAGCTCTGCCAATAAGGTTCTTTTCCAACTGTTCCATAACTCTGGGTTGGTTGCACAGATGTCGGCAACGGTTAAGCAAACCAGCAGCTCTAGTGATTCTTCGTCACGTACTTTCTTGGCGAATTCGGTTATCACTTCTGGGTCGTAGATATCGCGACGTTGAGCGGTAACAGACATCAACAAGTGGTTTTGTACTAGCCACGCCACTTGCTTGGCTTCTGGTTTCGATAAGCCATGCTCAATACAGAAAGAGTAGGCTTCTACCGCACCAATCTCAGAGTGATCTCCGCCACGACCTTTACCGATGTCGTGGAAGATAGCGGCTAGGATCAGCAGCTCTTTCTTCTGCACTCGTGGGTAGACTTCACAACAGATAGGGTGCTTGTCGTGGTTTTCAATTTGACCAAAGCGATTGATGTGCTTGAGCAGTCGAATACTGTGCTCATCGACGGTGTAAACATGGAACAGGTCGAATTGCATCTGACCGACGATCTGGCTCCACTGCGGTAGATACGCTGAGAGCACGCCCAATTTGTGCATCAAGCTAAACGCTTTGTGCAATGCATTGGGGTGGCGAACCAAGGTCATAAACTTCTCACGCGCTTCTGGAATAGTATGTAGGAAGCGGTTGAGCCTGCGACGCGCTGTGCGCAGTTGTCGCAATGTTGGAGGGCTAACGCCTTCGATGGAAGAGTCATTGGCGATATGGATAAACATATCGAGAATGGTCTCCGGCCTTGCTTGGAATAGGGCAGGCTTGCGCGCTTCTATCAGTGAGCCTCGACGCTGGAAGTCATTATCGAGAATTTCAGCTTCTTCTGTCTCACCACCATTAATGATCGCTTGGTCGAATAGCTTGAGCAGCATTTTGTTGAGTTCTGCCACACGGCGAAGGGTTCGATAAAACTCCTTCATCATCATCTCGACACCGCGGTTGCCTTCACCTGTGTAGCCAAGGTGTTCGGCGACTTGTGCTTGATGGGCAAACGTCAGGCGATTGTCGTAGCGACGTAGCTCAATATGCAGTGCGAAGCGAACGCGCCATAAGAAGTCTTGGCATTCTACGAGCTCACGATACTCGGCATCGGTAAGGAAGCCATACTTGCTCATTTCAAGTAGAGAGGTCGCACCGAAGTGGCGGCGTGCCACCCAACTGAGCGTGTGGATGTCTCGTAGGCCGCCTGGCGTAGATTTGATATCAGGTTCAAGGTTGTAAGTTGTATCGTGGTAGCGCGCATGACGCTCTCTCTGTTCTTGAATCTTTGCCTTGTAGAAGGTCTCACTTGGCCAAAATGAATCAGAATGAATCTTCAGCTTAAGTTCTTGAAAGGTGTCTTCACTGCCGCACAATAAGCGTGATTCTTGTAGGTTGGTGGCAACGGTTAGATCATCGAAACCAATATCAATACATTCAGCAATGGTGCGCACTGCGTGGCCAACTTCGAGCCTTAAATCCCACAGTAAGGTGATGAACTGACTGACTTTTTCACCAAGGGCTGGTGGCAATGTTTTTTGGGATACGATTAAGATATCAATGTCCGATAGCGGGTGAAGTTCACCACGACCATAGCCACCCACAGCAACCAGCGAGATATGAGGTAGGTTGCTAAAACCAAAGTGCTCCCATAAGCGTCTGAGTAACAAATCCATGTACTCAGAGCGGAGCAATACCAAGTCAGTGACAGGATGGTGATTTAGAAATTCATTTTTTTGGTACTGCGTGAAGATCTCGAGCTGATTTTTTAATTCGCAGATTTCAATTTGTTCGTCATTGAACGTAAGAGGGCATTGATAAGGCATAGTCTGCTATCCGTGCAAGCAAATGAGAATATTAAACAATTTACCAGAAGCTGGTGGAAAATCGAAATTGAGCAGATAAAAAAATATCCTCGACAATGCGAGGATATCTTTAAAGGTTTGATGCGTTTAGCTCAGTGAACTAAGCGTTTTTCATGATACGTGGAATGGTATCATCGCTACGCAGTGTTAGAACTTCACAACCTGTGTCTGTTACGACTAATGTGTGCTCCCATTGAGCCGAGTTCTTGCTGTCTGCTGTGTACACTGTCCAGCTATCTTCGTCATCAAGACGGCAGCCAAACTTACCGGCGTTGATCATTGGCTCGATAGTGAAACACATGCCCGCTTTCAGTACTGTGCGGTCGTTGTTTTTGTAGTGTACAACTTGCGGATCTTCGTGGAACTCAGAACCGATACCGTGACCGCAGTAATCTTTAACAATAGAGAACTTAGCGCGAGGGTTGTTCTTGTTGTTGGTCTTGATGTACTTCTCGATAGCCGTACCGATTTGACCAAGTTGAACACCCGGCTTCACTTGGCGCATGCCTTCGTAAAGTGCTTCTTGAGCAACCATACATAGACGCTTGTTTGCTGGTGAAACTTCACCTACAAGGAACATCTTAGACGTGTCACCGTGGTAGCCTTGAGGACGAGTGCTTAGATCTGCATTTTCGTCGTCAGGGATGATTACCGTGATATCTACGTTAAGGATGTCGCCATCTTTAAGTACAGCAGGCTTAAATTGACCTGTGCTACCAGTTTCGTCTTGTGATGCCGGAATACCGTGACACACGATGTGGTTGATAGACGTACAGATAGACTTAGGGAAACCGTGGTAATCAAGTGGTGCTGAGTATGCGCCTCTTTCTAGAGCGTAGTCATGACAGATTTGGTTTAGCTCTTCTGTCGTCGTACCTACTTGGATGTGAGGTTCGATCATCTCTAGAATTTCAGCAGCCAGTTTGCCGGCGACGCGCATTTTTTCAATTTCTTCAGCAGTTTTAATTTTTACAGCCATTGCATATCTCTTAATTTGGTAGCACCTAAGTGTGCATATTGGGGCTATTCTATCAGTGCAGCAATTTAGCGCAACATTACCATGTCCGTACAATACTGGTGGATACTGTTAACGTGATTAAATAACGCTCGGCTAACGGATGCAGAAGCCGTTTGATATAGACACTATTTTATAGGGGAAAATTACCTTCAGAGATCAGTATAGCAGTCGCCATTTTTCGATTTTTTTCTAGCCATAGATAGACAAAATATGGTATAAAGCGCGCCGGACATCAGGACTGTTTTCTCCAACTGGCGAAACAGGCTTTGGTATCCACTAACTTATATCTTTAAATCACACACATTCCGTCACATGTTCCGGGGTGCTTCAACAACACAGATAACGGCTGAAAAGTGGTTAGTTGTTAGGGGTCGGATTCATGGGGGATGTGGAGGCCTAACCCCATAGAGGATTTTAAAATGGCAACTGTATCAATGCGCGATATGCTTAAAGCTGGTGTTCACTTCGGTCACCAAACTCGTTACTGGAACCCAAAAATGAAGCCATTCATCTTTGGTGCTCGTAACAAAGTACATATCATCAACCTAGAAAAAACTGTACCAATGTTCAACGAAGCTCTAGCAGAAATCGCTAAAGTTGGTGAGAAGAAAGGTAAAGTTCTTTTCGTTGGTACTAAGCGCGCTGCATCTGAAGCTGTTAAAGAAGCTGCTGTAAACAGCAACCAGTTCTACGTTAACAACCGCTGGTTAGGCGGTATGCTAACGAACTACAAAACTGTTCGTCAGTCTATCAAGCGTCTGAAAGAACTTGAAGCGCAAGCTCAAGACGGTACTTTCGACAAGCTAACTAAGAAAGAAGCTCTAATGCGCACTCGTGAAATGGAGAAGCTAGAGAAGTCTCTTGGTGGTATCAAGAACATGGGCGGCCTACCAGACGCTCTATTCGTAATCGATGCTGATCACGAACACATCGCAGTTAAAGAAGCAAACAACCTAGGTATCCCAGTTTACGCTGTAGTTGATACTAACTCTAACCCAGACGGCGTTGACTTCGTTATCCCAGGTAACGACGATGCAATCCGTGCAGTACAGCTTTACCTAAACGCTGCTGCAGACGCGGTTAAAGAAGGTCGTAACAAAGACGTTGCTGCTGTAGCTGCTGAAAAAGATGGTTTTGTAGAAGCTGAATAATAGCGGCTCTGAATCACGCTTGGCTTAGCTAATATAGATTTTGAAATCTTTATTAAATGTAAGCTAAGTTATAGTTAGATCGGGGGCCTCATTTTGGCCCCTGATTTTTACCTTATTTTCGAATCAACCGAGGAATAGAGAATGGCAACTGTAACTGCTGCTCTAGTTAAAGAACTTCGCGAGCGCACTGGCGCTGGCATGATGGAATGTAAGAAAGCGCTTGTAGAAGCAAACGCTGACATCGAACTAGCAATTGAAAACATGCGTAAATCTGGCGCAGCGAAAGCAGCTAAGAAAGCTGGTAACGTTGCTGCTGAAGGCGCAATCATCATCAAAGAAGAGAACGGTGTAGCTGTTCTTCTTGAAGTTAACTGCCAAACTGACTTCGTAGCAAAAGATGCTAGCTTCACTGCATTCGCAGAAGAAGTAGCAGCTGACGCAGTAGCTACTCAAGCTTCTGTAGAAGAGCTACAAGCTAAGTTCGAAGAAACTCGCGTTGCTCTAGTTGCAAAAATCGGCGAAAACATCAATATCCGTCGCGTAGCATACGTACAAGGTGCTGCTCTAGCTTCTTACCGTCACGGTGAGAAAATCGGTGTTGTTGTAGCTGGTGAAGGCGAAGCTGAAACTCTTAAGCACGTTGCTATGCACGTAGCTGCTTCTCGTCCTGAGTTTGTTAACCCAGAAGACGTACCAGCAGACGTAGTTGCTAAAGAGAAAGAAGTTCAAGTTGAAATCGCTATGAACGAAGGTAAGCCTCAAGAGATCGCTGAGAAAATGGTTATCGGCCGTATGAAGAAATTCACGGGCGAAATCTCTCTAACAGGTCAAGCTTTCATCATGGAGCCTAAGAAAACTGTTGGCGAAATCCTTAAAGAAAAAGGCGCTGCAGTATCTAACTTCGTACGTCTAGAAGTTGGTGAAGGTATCGAGAAAGCTGCTGAAATGAGCTTCGCTGACGAAGTTGCAGCGGTACAAAAAGGTTAATCCTTAGCGTATTGTTTGAAAAAAGACCGTGGCAAATGCTGCGGTCTTTTTATGAATAGTGAACTATTTTTGAAGGCAACGTTAGTGGTTATGAATGCAAACTGACTTACTCAGTTTTTATCCATGACTGTTAATCATCAACTCTTTGGAAGGTAAACTCCATGACTACGAACCCTAAACCAGCGTATCAACGTATTCTGTTAAAACTTAGCGGTGAAGCGCTACAAGGCGAAGAAGGTTTTGGTATTGACCCAACGATCCTTGATCGTATGGCTCAAGAAGTAAAAGAATTGGTTGAACTAGGCGTTCAAGTTGGTGTTGTTATCGGTGGCGGTAACCTGTTCCGTGGTGCTGGTCTTGCTGAAGCTGGCATGAACCGCGTTGTTGGTGACCACATGGGTATGCTTGCAACAGTAATGAACGGCCTTGCTATGCGTGACGCTCTGCACCGTGCTTACGTAAACGCACGTGTAATGTCTGCAATCCCTCTAAAAGGTGTGTGTGACGACTACAACTGGGCAGATGCAATCAGCCAACTACGTCAAGGTCGCGTTGTGATCTTCTCTGCTGGTACTGGTAACCCATTCTTCACTACTGATTCTGCTGCATGTCTACGTGGTATCGAAATCGAAGCTGACGTAGTTCTAAAAGCGACAAAAGTAGATGGTGTATTTACTGCTGACCCAGTAGCAAACCCAGACGCAGAGCTGTATGATACTTTGTCTTACAACACAGTTCTTGAGAAAGAGCTTAAAGTAATGGACTTGGCTGCATTTACGCTAGCACGTGATCACAAAATGCCAATCCGTGTATTTAACATGAATAAGCCAGGCGCACTACGCCGCGTGGTGATGGGTGAAACTGAAGGTACATTAATCAGCGACGCTGACTAATTTTTCGGGCTTACTGGGGGCTATACTCTGGTAAGCTTTATCCTTATCACTCCAAATAAAAAGCTTTCTTGAAGAAAGAACATAATCAAGGTGAAATTGTGATTAACGAAATCAAAAAAGACGCTCAAGAGCGCATGGAAAAAAGTGTTGATGCACTAAGAAACAGCCTGCAAAAGATTCGTACAGGTCGTGCACACCCAAGCCTACTTTCTGGTCTTACAGTAGAGTACTACGGTGCACCAACGCCTTTGACTCAAGTTGCTAACGTTATTGCTGAAGACGCACGTACTCTAGCAATCACAGTGTTTGATAAAACACTAACGCCTCTAGTTGAAAAAGCGATCATGACATCTGACCTAGGTCTAAACCCTATGTCTGCGGGTACGGTTATCCGTGTTCCACTTCCACCGCTAACGGAAGAGCGTCGTAAAGACCTAGTTAAAATCGTTCGTGGCGAAGCTGAAGGTGGCCGTGTTGCTATCCGTAACATCCGTCGTGACGCGAATGGCGATCTAAAAGCGCTTCTTAAAGACAAAGAAATCTCTGAAGATGAAGATCGTAAAGCACAAGACGAAATTCAAAAGCTAACTGACGCTGCGGTTAAGAACGTAGACGAAGTTCTAGCAACTAAAGAAAAAGAGTTGATGGAAGTTTAATTTTCCATATTCTTTTCTTTCCGGAAAAACGCTGTACTCACTGTTCAGCGTTTTTTTATGCTACTCTGTTCGACTATTAGAATTTGATTCACTCTTTTATGCATAATTCTCAAGCGTTCACAGACTCTCTTCCTAAACACATTGCTGTCATCATGGATGGTAATGGCCGCTGGGCAAAAGCTCAGGGCAAGCCTCGCGTCTTTGGTCATAAAAACGGTGTTCAAGCCGTTCGCAAAACCATCTCTTCTGCTGCCAGGTTGGGCATCAAAGCCGTTACACTTTTCGCATTCAGTAGCGAGAACTGGCGTCGACCAGAGGAAGAAGTGGGTATTTTGATGGAACTCTTTATCTCCGTGCTTTCAAGTGAAGTGAAAAAGCTCCATAAAAATAATCTACAACTTCGTGTTATTGGTGATAAAAGTCGTTTTAATGATCGACTACAAAAGAAAATCGAAGAAGCGGAAGCTTTGACTAGCACCAATACCGGTATGGTTATCAATATCGCCGCGAACTACGGTGGTAAGTGGGATATTCAGCAAGCGATGACTTCCATCGCTCAACAGGTAAAGTCTGGCGATATTAATGTAGAAGACATTGATGAAGCTATGATTACACAGCACCTGACAATGGCGGATATTCCTGAAGTTGATCTTCTGATCCGCACCAGCGGTGAATGCCGCATTAGTAACTTCATGCTTTGGCAGTTGGCTTACGCCGAAATGTATTTTACTGAACAATTCTGGCCAGACTTTAATGAAGACAGCTTAGTAGAAGCTGTGACTTGGTTTGTAAATCGTGAGCGCCGTTTTGGCTGCACCGGTGAGCAGATTAAAGCTCTGATGGACAGTTAATAAGGATTTTTTGGTTTGAAACAACGAATTATTACGGCGTTGATTTTAGCTCCCCTAGTTATTCTAGGAATTTTCGAGTTATCACTTCCTACGTTTATCCTTTCATTGGCGGTTATCTCGCTATTGGGCTATTGGGAGTGGACTCAATTTGTTGAAAGCAAATCGCGTTATTTAGCGTTGATTCCAACGGTTGTGGTAAGTGCTGCAAGTTTTGCTTTTATCCCTTTTGATGCATTTAGCCTAAATAACTTATCGAGTGCTCACTACGCCATTTTAACGATTGGTTCAATTTGGTGGGTAATCGCAAGTGGTATGGCAGTGACTTATCCGAAGTCTATGCCAGCATGGAAAGACTCATCGTTTCTTCGTCATGGTTTCGGTGTACTAACTCTGCTGCCATTCTTTTGGAGTGTAGTGATTTTGCGTGCTAACGGCATTGACGTTGATCCTTACCATGGCGCAAAACTCGTGATGTTTGTGTGTCTACTGGTGTGGGCTGCAGACAGTGGCGCTTACTTCTCTGGTAAGAGCTTCGGTAAGCGTAAAATGGCTCCGGCCGTTAGCCCGAACAAGACAATTGAAGGCCTGATTGGCGGTATCATCACCGCGGTGATTGTGGCTTGGATTTTTGCTGACTTGTTCAATATCCAATTCTCAAGCCCTCTACACATGATTGTGATTACGCTTGTGACCGTTGTTATCTCTGTTCTTGGTGACCTTGTTGAAAGCATGTTCAAGCGTGTTTCAGGGGTTAAAGACAGCAGTAATCTGATTCCTGGTCATGGTGGTATACTAGATAGAATCGATAGCTTAACGGCTGCATTCCCTGTCTTTGCTCTGCTTTACTTAGCATTCTAATTAAAAGGGCAGTGAATCTGCCCTTTATTACATTTCTACGGTCATATGTGATGCGAAATCTAACTATCCTAGGCGCAACTGGCTCAATTGGTGCAAGTACACTAAAAGTCGTTGAGCAAAACCCAGACCTTTATTCAGTCGTTGCACTGGCTGCTGGCTCGAATGTTGAAAAGATGCTGGCGTTAGTAGAAAAGTGGCAACCAAGCTATGTTGCTATGGCTTGTCCTGATGCTGCATCTCAGCTCGCTGATACCTTGTCTATCAATTACCCTAACATCCAAGTACTCTCAGGCTCTGAAGGCATGTGCAAGGTTGCTTCTTTGAATGAAGTGGATACGGTGATGGCTGCGATTGTTGGCGCGGCAGGCCTGCTTCCTACTATGTCAGCAGTCAAAGCGGGTAAGCGTATCCTGTTGGCAAATAAAGAAGCCTTGGTGATGTCTGGGCAGCTGTTTATCGATGCTGTGGAAAAGTACGGTGCTGAGCTTCTTCCTGTAGATAGCGAACACAATGCTATCTTCCAATGCTTGCCACAAAACGTTCAAACTAATTTAGGTCGCTGTGACTTAGAAGCCAATGGTATTAACCATATCCTACTAACGGGCTCTGGTGGTCCTTTCCGTTATACCGATGTCGCTGAACTGGAATCCGTGACTCCTGAACGCGCTATCGCACACCCTAACTGGTCTATGGGGCCTAAGATCTCTGTCGATTCTGCGACTATGATGAATAAAGGTCTTGAGTACATTGAGGCGAAGTGGCTATTTAATGCGTCTCAAGAGCAGCTAAAGGTCATTATCCACCCTCAGTCTGTGATCCATTCTATGGTTCAGTACAAGGATGGTTCAGTACTTGCTCAAATGGGGGAACCAGATATGGCGACACCAATCGCACTGACGATGTCGTACCCTGAGCGTACTGAAGCGGGTGTTAAGCCGTTGGATTTTACCAAAGTCGGTGAGCTGACTTTCTTAGAGCCTGACTTTAACCGTTACCCATGTTTGAAATTAGCCATTGAAGCGTGCTACTTAGGTCAGCATGCAACGACAGCGATTAACGCAGCAAATGAAATTGCGGTCGACGCTTTCTTGAACAATCAGGTTAAATTTACCGACATTGCTGTCATTAACGAACATGTTATGAGCAAAGTATGTGAACAACATAACTCTGAAGGCTTAGATAGCTTGGAAAGCCTGCTTGAGCTAGATAATATGTCTCGTCAAATAGCCATTCAATTTATTAAAGAGCAGCTAGCATGAGTGGAATTCTGTGGAACTTCGCATCTTTTATCATAGCGCTTGGCATTCTGGTCGCGGTTCACGAGTTTGGACATTTCTGGGTTGCTCGTCGTTGTGGTGTAAAAGTTGAAAAATTCTCGATTGGTTTTGGTAAATCAATATGGAGCAAAGTTGGCCGTGACGGTACAGAATACAGCTTGTCCGTTATTCCACTGGGCGGCTACGTAAAAATGCTCGATGGTCGTGTCGATGACCTATCAGAAGACGAGCAGCAGTACGCGTTTGATAAAAAGCCACTGTGGAAGCGAACCGCGATTGTTGGCGCAGGTCCTGCATTCAACTTCATCTTTGCTGTGTTTGCATATTGGTTAGTATTTTTGATCGGTGTGCCTGCGGTTAAGCCTGTGATTGGTGAGGTAACTCCACAATCTATCGCTGCACAAGCCGGAATTGAAACTGGAATGGAACTTAAATCTATTTCGGGAATCAAAACCGCAGATTGGGAATCAGTCAATATGGGTTTGATATCGCATATTGGTGATCAATCGATGACAGTAACGGTGTCTTCGCAAGACGATATCGGCTTTGAGCAACAATTGACGTTGGATATTTCAGACTGGTCGTTCAACCCAGAAACTGAATCTGCGATGACAACGCTTGGCTTTAGACCATACTCTCCAGAGATCTCGACCGTACTGGCTCAAGTGATTGATGATGGTGCTGCTTACTCTGCTGGTCTAGAGGCGGGCGACCAAATTGTTGAAATTAATGGTCAACCCATTGAGCAGTGGCAATCAGTGGTTGAGTTAATTCGCTCGAACCCAATGACACCTTTAGACGTTGTTGTATCAAGAAACGGCAGTGAGCAATCACTCGTGATGACACCGAAAAGTCGCGAGCTTTCTGATGGTTCAACAATCGGCTATGCGGGTATTGCTCCGGAAGTCGCAGAATGGCCAGAAGATTATCGCTTTGAGTTACAATTTGGTGTAATTGAGTCTGTAGGAAAAGCATTTGATAAAACAGGTCAAATCATTGGTCTGACGCTTACTATGCTCAAGAAGCTCATCGTGGGTGATGTTGGCTTAAACAACTTAAGTGGCCCGATTTCAATTGCTAAAGGCGCAGGTACAACCGCCGATTACGGTTTGGTTTACTTCTTAGGCTTTTTGGCTTTGATAAGTGTTAACTTGGGTATTATTAATTTGGTTCCGCTGCCTATGCTTGATGGCGGACATTTGCTCTTTTTCGCTATTGAGGCCGTTACTCGTAAACCAGTCCCTGAGAAAGTTCAGGAGATGGGTTACAGAGTGGGAGGGGCGATCCTCTTCTCTTTAATGGCTCTGGCAATATTTAACGATTTTACTCGTCTGTGAATGGTTTCTCACAGGCATTGGTAGTAGCAAGGAATAATTAGAATAAGTATGGCGATTAAGCAAATTCTGTTCGCAAGTCTATTAGCCACCAGTGTGGCGGCGAACGGAGCACAAAACTTTGTAGTTCAAGATATCAAGATCGAAGGTTTACAGCGTGTTGCACTTGGTGCAGCTCTACTGAAAATGCCAGTACGTATTGGCGATGAAGTAGATGAAAGCGATGTTTCTGAGATCATCCGTGCATTGTACGCTTCGGGTAACTTTGAAGACGTTAAAGTCCTTCGCGATGAAGGTGTATTGATTGTTCAAGTGAAAGAACGACCAACCATCGCAAGTATCTCTTTCTCGGGCAATAAAGCGATTAAAGAAGAACAACTTCAGCAGAACCTAGATGCATCAGGTGTTCGTGAGGGTGAAGCTCTTGACCGTACTACGCTAAGTAATATTGAGAAAGGTCTTGAGGACTTTTACTACAGTGTTGGTAAGTACAACGCGACAGTAAAAGCGGTTGTAACACCTCTGCCACGTAACCGTTCTGACCTTAAATTTGTATTTACTGAAGGCGTTTCCGCTAAGATTCAGCAAATTAACTTTATCGGTAACGAAGTGTTTACTGATGAAGAACTGCTTAGCCGCTTCAACCTCAATGTAGATGTGGCTTGGTGGAACTTCCTAGCGGATGAAAAATACCAGAAGCAAGTGCTTGCTGGTGATATTGAAGCGCTTAAATCTTACTACCTTGACCGCGGTTACCTGAAATTTAAGGTTGACTCTACGCAGGTGGCGATCTCTCCAGATAAGAAAGGCGTTTATATTACGCTTGGTCTAGATGAAGGCGAAGCTTACACAGTTAAAGACGTATCATTCCGTGGTGAGCTTATTGGCCGCGAAGCTGATTTTGAAGCGCTTGTGCCATTTGAAGATGGCGATACCTACAACGGCTCTTCTGTAACTTCACTAGAAGAAGGCGTTAAGCGTATTCTTGGCGAGTCAGGTTATGCGTATCCGCAAGTTCGTACGATTCCAGAATTCAATGACGAAACCAAAGAAGTTTCATTGGTTATTAACGTAGAAGCGGGTAGCCGTATCTACGTGCGTGACATTCGTTTTACAGGTAACAACTCGACAAAAGATGAAGTGCTACGTCGTGAAATGCGTCAAATGGAAGGCAGCTGGCTTAACTCTAAATCGATTGATACCGGTAAGAGCCGTCTTAACCGTCTAGGTTTCTTCGAAACTGTCGATGTACAAACCGTTCGTGTTCCAGGCAGCGAAGACCAAGTTGATTTGGTTTACAACGTTAAAGAAGCAAACTCAGGTAGCATCAACTTTGGTGTCGGCTACGGTACTGAATCTGGTGTGAGTTTCCAAGTTGGCCTTCAACAAGACAACTTTGCGGGCTCTGGTAACCGCGTTGGCGTAAGTGCCATGATGAACGATTACCAAAAAAACGTGAGCTTAGACTACCGTGACCCATACTGGAACCTAGATGGTGTGAGCTTAGGCGGTAAGATCTTCTACAACGAGTTTGAAGCATCTGAAGCAGGTATCGTCGACTATACCAACCAAAGTTATGGTACGAGCTTAACCTGGGGTTTCCCTATGGATGAGCTGAACCGCATTGAGTTCGGTGTTGGCTATACGCACAACAAGATCGGTAACGTACCGACTTATATCCAGGTTGAACAGTTTGCGAGAAGTATCGACCAATACGGTGATGAGCACATCTTAACTGATGACTTCGATATCAATATTTCTTGGACGCGTAACAACTTGAACCGTGGTTTCTTCCCAACAGAAGGTAACCACCAACGTGCTTTCGCTAAAATGACGGTACCTGGCTCTGATGCTCAGTACTTCAAAATGCAGTACGATGTAAAACATTACATCCCGCTGACCAAAAAGCATGAGTTCACACTATTGATGCGTGGCCGATTAGGCTATGGTAATGGTTATGGTCAAACGGATGGTAACGATAACTTGTTCCCATTCTACGAGAACTACTATGCGGGTGGTTTTACAACCCTACGTGGTTTTGGCTCTAACTCGGCAGGTCCAAAAGCCGTTTACGGCAGCAGCACGGGTAACAACCCAACCTACGACACCGCTACTGACGATTCAGTAGGTGGTAACGCGGTTGCTTTGGCAAGTTTAGAGTTAATCGTACCTACGCCGTTTGCTTCTGATGAAGCACGTAGCCAAATTCGTACCAGTGTCTTCTTCGATATGGCAAGTGTATGGGATACCGAGTTCGTAGACCGTGGCGCACCTAACAGTGGCGGCCAGTACTACTACGATTACTCTGATCCAACCAATTACCGTTCATCTTATGGTGCCGCTCTTCAATGGATGTCACCGATGGGCCCACTGGTTTTCTCTCTAGCGAAACCAATTAAAATTTACGAAGGTGATGATGAGGAATTCTTCACATTCACCATTGGTAGAACTTTCTAATATTTAAAGGACAATATTTTGAAAAATATGATTAAAGCAGCAGGTTTAGGCCTTGTAGTTCTTAGCTCTTCTTTCTTTGCAACAGCTGCTGAAGCTGCGCAAAAAGTGGGTTATGTAAACACTGCACAAGTATTCCAGGCTCTACCTCAGCGTGAAGTTGTTCTTCAAAAAATGCAGGAAGAGTTCAAAGACAAAGCAGCTGAGCTGCAAAGCATCCAAGCGGAAGCTAAAACGAAGATTGAAAAGCTTAAGCGTGATGGTGAGCTACTAGGTCCAGACGAAGTTGAGAAACTTCGTATCGAAGTTGGTCAACTAGACAGCAAGTACAAGATCAAAGCTCAAGCTCTAGAAAAAGCAAGCCAACGTCGTGAAGCACAAGAGAAGCAGAAGCTATTCAAAGTGATTCAAGATGCTGTAACGAAAGTTGCAGAGAAAGAAGGCTACGACATGATCGTTGATATTCAAGCGCTACAATACGGCAAGCCTGAATACAACATCTCTGAGAAAGTAATTAAAGAACTAAAATAAGTTTTATGAAGACACTGACTTTAGCCGAATTGGCAACCATTACCGGGGGGGAGCTACATGGTGACGGTACTGTAACCGTTTCTGCTGTTGCTCCTATGGATAAAGCGCGAGAAGGCAACATTACGTTTCTTTCTAACGTTAAGTACAGCAAGCACCTAGGTGACTGTAAAGCGTCAGCGATTATGGTTAAAGAGAGTGAGCGCGAACTGTGTAAGACTAATGTGATTGTGGTCAGTGACCCTTACGTTGCTTTTGCTAAGGTTGCTCAAGCGCTTGATACTACTCCAGAACCGGCTGCGGATATTGCTGATTCAGCTTCGATTGCGAGCGATGCAACACTTGGGCAAAATGTGTCTATTGGTGCGAACGCTGTGATTGAGTCTGGTGTTGTTCTTGGTAACGATGTGATCATCGGTGCGGGTTGCTTTATCGGTAAAAACGCCAAGATTGGCGCTGGCACTAAGCTGTGGGCTAACGTAAGCATTTATCATGAAGTGGTAATTGGTGAAGCTTGTTTGGTTCAATCAAGTACTGTGATTGGTTCTGATGGCTTTGGCTACGCGAACGAGAAAGGCGAGTGGGTTAAGATCCCTCAAGTCGGTTCTGTTCGCATTGGTAATCGCGTAGAGATCGGTGCGTGTACCACGATCGACCGTGGTGCGTTAGATGATACCGTTATTGAAGACAACGTTATCATTGATAACCAAATGCAAATCGCACACAACGTTCACATCGGATATGGTTCTGCTCTTGCGGGTGGTACTATCATCGCAGGCAGCACGACGATAGGTAAGTACTGTATTATTGGTGGCGGCACTGTAATCAATGGTCACATTGAAATCACTGACGGCGTTACGATTACCGGTATGGGAATGGTAATGCGCAGCATCACTGAGAAAGGCATGTACTCTTCGGGTATTCCTTTACAGCCAAATAAAGATTGGCGTAAAACAGCAACGCGTGTTCATCGTATTGATGAAATGAACAAGCGTTTGAAAACCGTTGAAAAACTTATCGAGAAGAGCGCGGAATCATAATTCCAGCATTTCTAATAAAAGGCTCGCGTACAGCGAGTCTTTTTCGTTTATAATCTTTCTAATTAAATAAAGAATACATATAGGAATACGACTTTGACTACTGAACAGACAACGATGAACATTACTGAAATTCAGGAACTATTACCTCATCGCTACCCATTCTTAATGGTTGATCGTGTGACTAGCTTTGAAAAAGAAAAAACACTGACTGCAATTAAGAATGTTTCTGTTAACGAGCCTCAGTTTACTGGCCACTTCCCTCAACTTCCTGTATTTCCAGGTGTGTTGATCCTAGAAGCGATGGCGCAAGCAACAGGCCTTCTTGCATTTAAATCTTTCGGTGCACCTTCTGGTAATGAGCTTTACTACTTCGCAAGTGTTGATAAAGCGAAATTCCGTAAGCCAGTAGTACCTGGTGACCAGCTGGTTATCGAAGTTGAATTCCTTAAAGAGCGTCGTGGTATCGCATCATTTAACGGCGTAGCGAAAGTTGACGGCGAAGTAGTATGTTCAGCTGAACTTAAATGTGCTCGTAGAGAGTTTTAATATGATTCATGAAACAGCAAAAATTCACCCGGCTGCAGTTATCGAAGGTGATGTAACGATTGGCGCAAACGTAACGGTTGGTCCTTTTACTTACATTGCTGGTAATGTAACCATTGGTGACGACACAGAAATCATGTCGCATGTTGTGATCAAAGGTCACACCACGATTGGCAAAGAAAACCGCATTTTCCCACACGCTGTGATTGGTGAAGAGAACCAAGACAAGAAGTACGGTGGCGAAGATACAACGGTTGTGATCGGCGATCGCAACGTGATTCGTGAAGCGGTTCAAATCCACCGTGGTACGGTTCAAGATAAAGCAACCACAGTGATTGGTGATGACAACCTGCTTTGTGTTAACGCTCACGTAGCGCACGACGTTATTGTTGGTAACCACACTCACATTGGTAACAATGCTATTTTAGGTGGTCACGTGACGGTTGGCGATTACGCTGGTGTTATGGCGCTTTCTGCGATTCACCCATTCTGTTCAATCGGTGCTTATGCTTACATTGGTGGTTGCTCTGCCGTTGTTCAAGACGTACTGCCATACGTACTTGCACAAGGTAACCACGCTGCACCATTCGGCCTTAACCTTGTAGGTCTGAAACGTAACGGGTTCGAGAAACCAGAGATTCGTGCACTGCAAAAAGCGTACAAAGAGCTTTACCGCTCTGGTAAAACACTTGAAGAAGCGAAAGCGGCTTTAGTTGAAATGGCGAAAGAGTTTGCTTCGGTAACTCCTATGCTAGAGATGCTAGAGAACTCTGAGCGCGGTATTATTCGTTAATACCAAGTGTGATTGATATAAAAAAGATCGCTACTTTTAAGGCGATCTTTTTTGTTTTAGGCGAGAAGGGAATTGGAAAACTATGGCACAGCAAGAAGCACAAACCAATAACTCAGGCTTTGTTTCCAACGAGCCACTGCGGGTAGGCATTGTTGTCGGAGAACTCTCTGGCGATACCCTTGGCGAAGGTTTTATTAAAGCGATTAAAGCTCAGTACCCGAATGCAGAATTTGTTGGTATTGGCGGGCCAAAAATGAAAGCGCTAGGCTGTGAATCTTTGTTTGAGATGGAAGAGCTTGCCGTGATGGGCTTAGTTGAAGTACTTGGTCGCTTGCCTCGTCTGCTCAAAGTAAAAGCAGAGCTAGTTAAGTATTTCACTCAGAACCCACCAGATGTGTTCGTTGGTATTGATGCTCCTGATTTTAACTTGAGATTAGAGCTAGATCTTAAGAACGCAGGTATAAAAACGGTTCATTACGTTAGCCCTTCTGTCTGGGCATGGCGTCCAAAACGTATTTTTAAGATCGACAAAGCAACCGACTTGGTACTGGCGTTCCTACCATTTGAAAAAGCGTTCTACGATAAATATAACGTTGCCTGTGAGTTTGTTGGTCATACACTGGCAGATGCCATTCCACTCGAGCCAAATCAAGCGGAAGCGCGGGAACTGCTTAGCCTAGAGCAAGACAAGCAGTGGTTAGCGGTTCTACCGGGCAGTCGTGGTGGTGAAATGAAACTCATCGCGCAACCTTTCATTGAAACCTGTAAACGTATCAAACAAAAGCACCCAGACATCGGTTTCGTGGTGGCTGCTGTTAACGAAACCCGCAAGCAACAATTTACCGAGATTTGGAAGGCGACAGCACCAGAATTAGATTTTGTTATTGTACAAGATACAGCTCGTAACGTGATCACTGCAGCGGACTCTGTACTATTGGCATCCGGCACGGTCGCTCTTGAGTGCATGCTGCTTAAGCGTCCAATGGTTGTGGGGTACAAGGTGAATAAGTTGACTGGCTACATTGTGAAGAAGCTGGCTATCACCGAGTTTGTGTCACTGCCGAATATTCTGGCAGGCGAAGAAATCGTCAAAGAGCACATCTTGGAAGAGTGCCATCCAGATTTCTTATTCCCTTCGGTTGATAAGATGCTAGCTGCCGATAACAGTGCATTGATTGAACGCTTTACTGAAATGCACCACTGGATCCGGAAAGATGCTGACAAACAAGCCGCCAATGCGGTGCTGAAATTGATCGGCCGAGAGTTTGTTGAATCATAACGTGCTAGTTTCAAAGGCACGGGCTTAAAAGTTACAAAGAGAATTGTCATGGCAGTAAAAGAGAAAAAAGAGCTTCCACCTTTCGAATACCCTCAAGGCTACCAGCTATTTGCTGGCGTCGATGAAGTAGGGCGTGGACCATTGGTTGGCGATGTAGTGACAGCTGCAGTTATCCTAGACCCGAATAATCCAATTGAAGGCCTGAACGACTCAAAGAAACTGTCTGAGAAAAAGCGCCTTGCCCTGCTTCCTGAAATTAAAGAAAAAGCATTGGCATGGTCTGTGGGCCGTTGTTCACCGCAAGAAATTGATGAACTCAATATTCTACAAGCGACTATGGTTGCGATGCAGCGTGCGATTGCTGGGTTAAGTGTTCAGCCTGATATGGCTTTGATTGATGGCAACCGTGTACCTGAATTGCCAATGACCGGTATTGCAGTGGTTAAAGGAGATTTACGCGTCGCTGAAATCAGTGCCGCCTCTATTATCGCTAAAGTCGTCCGTGACCAAGAGATGGAAGAGCTTGATAAGCTTCATCCGGAGTTTGGTTTTGCTAAGCACAAAGGTTACCCGACCAAGGCGCATTTCGAGGCAATTGAAAAGCACGGTGTTACCGAGCACTACCGTAAGAGCTTTAAGCCAGTAAAACGTATTTTAGGCATTGATTAAGTGCTACACAGATAAGCGTTGATCTTCGAATAAATTTGCTTACTAGCAATAGAAAAAAATAGAATACACTCAGTTGTAATCCTAGGCTCCGGTCTAGAACTCAGGAAAAATAATGTCAGATCCAAAATTTGTTCACCTACGCGTACACAGTGACTTTTCTATGGTGGATGGCCTGTCTAAGGTGCCACCATTAGTTAAAAAAGTCGCTGAGATGGGTATGCCAGCTCTAGCACTTACCGACTTCACTAACCTATGTGGTTTGGTGAAATTTTACGGTACTGCCCATGGGTGTGGGGTTAAACCAATTATTGGTGCTGATTTTTTGATGCAATCTCCAGGATTTGGAGATGAGCTGACGAAACTGACGGTTTTAGCGTCTGATAACAAAGGTTATAACAACCTTACCTTGCTGATTTCAAAAGCTTACTTGCGTGGTCACATACAGCATCAACCTGTGATCGATAAAGAGTGGTTAATCGAAAACGCTGAGGGGTTGATTATCTTATCTGGCGCCAAAGAAGGCGAGATCGGTAAGGCATTGCTGAAAGGTAACCGTGATCTCGTCGCGAGTAGTGTCGAGTTTTACAAAACTCACTTCCCCGATCGCTTTTACTTAGAGCTGATTCGTACCGGACGTGCCGATGAAGAGTCTTACCTGCATTTCGCGTTAGAGCTTGCTGAGCAACAAGACTTACCGGTTGTGGCAACCAACGAAGTGGTGTTCTTAACTGAAGACTTGTTTGACGCCCATGAAATCCGCGTAGCAATCCATGATGGTTACACCATGGTCGATCCGCGTCGTCCAAAAAACTACAGTGCGCAACAGTATCTTCGCAGTGAAGAAGAGATGTGTGAGCTGTTCTCCGATATCCCAGAAGCGCTTGAAAACAGCGTAGAGATTGCTAAGCGTTGTAACGTTACTGTTCGTCTTGGTGAGTACTTCCTCCCTAACTTCCCGACCGAAGGTTTAGCGATCGAAGACTTCTTGATTAAGAAATCAGAAGAAGGTCTTGAGCGTCGTCTAGCATTCTTGTTCCCAGATGAGCAAGTTCGAGCCGAGCGCCGTCCTGAGTACGATGAGCGCCTTAAAGTCGAACTTGAAGTTATTAACAACATGGGTTTCCCAGGTTACTTCTTGATCGTAATGGAGTTCATCCAGTGGTCTAAAGATAACGATGTACCAGTAGGCCCTGGTCGTGGTTCGGGTGCGGGTTCCTTGGTGGCATACGCATTGGATATCACCGATCTCGATCCACTTGAATACGATCTACTATTCGAACGTTTCTTGAACCCAGAACGTGTCTCGATGCCCGATTTCGATATCGATTTTTGTATGGATAAACGTGACCAAGTAATTGATCACGTTGCAGAAATGTATGGTCGTGATGCGGTATCTCAGATCATCACCTTTGGTACCATGGCGGCAAAAGCGGTAATCCGTGACGTAGGCCGTGTATTGGGTCACCCGTTTGGTTTCGTCGACCGTATTTCTAAGCTTGTACCGCCCGATCCGGGTATGACACTTGAGAAAGCCTTTCTTGCCGAACCTGCATTGCCAGAACTTTACGATGGTGATGAAGAGGTTCGCGAACTGATCGATAAGTGTCGCATCCTAGAAGGTTGTACGCGAAACGCCGGTAAACACGCGGGTGGTGTTGTAATCTCACCAACCACGATCACGGACTTCGCACCTATCTATGCCGATGCTGAAGGTAACTTCCCGGTAACGCAATTCGATAAGAATGACGTTGAAACCGCTGGCTTGGTTAAGTTTGACTTCTTGGGTCTACGTACCCTTACCATCATCGACTGGGCGTTGGGCCTAGTGAACCCACGCTTGAAGAAAGAAGGTAAAGAGCCGGTTCGTATTGAATCGATCCCTTTGGATGATCAAGCGTCGTTCAACTTACTACAAAACTCTGAAACCACCGCGGTATTCCAGCTGGAATCTCGTGGTATGAAAGACCTGATCAAACGTCTTCAGCCTGACTGTTTCGAAGATATTATCGCATTGGTAGCCTTGTTCCGTCCGGGCCCACTGCAATCAGGCATGGTAGATAACTTTATCGACCGTAAGCACGGTCGAGAAGCGGTCTCTTACCCAGATGAAACATGGCAACATGAATCTCTAAAAGACACGTTAGAACCAACCTATGGCATCATCCTTTACCAAGAGCAGGTAATGCAAATTGCACAGATCCTAGCGGGTTATACGCTGGGTGGAGCGGATATGCTGCGTCGTGCGATGGGTAAGAAAAAGCCAGAAGAGATGGCTAAACAGCGTGGTACCTTCAAAGAAGGTGCAGAAGCCAACGGTGTTGATGGCGAACTTGCCATGAAGATCTTTGACTTGGTAGAAAAGTTTGCGGGCTACGGCTTTAACAAATCGCACTCAGCTGCGTACGCATTGGTTTCTTACCAAACACTCTGGCTGAAAACACACTATCCTGCAGAGTTTATGGCCGCGGTAATGACGGCGGATATGGATAACACTGAGAAGGTTATCGGCCTTGTTGATGAGTGTTTCCGTATGAAGCTCAAACTACTGCCGCCTGATATCAACTCAGGTCTCTACCGATTTAATGTTGATGACGACGGTGCGATCGTTTACGGCATCGGCGCGATTAAAGGGGTAGGTGAAGGCCCGATTGAAGCGATCATTGAAGCGCGAAATAAGGGCGGTTACTTCAAAGATCTATTCGACTTCTGTGCTCGTATCGATTTAAAGAAAGTTAACAAGCGTGTTATCGAAAAGTTGATTCTATCGGGTGCGTTAGATAGATTAGGCCCTCACCGTGCAGCGATGATGGCTTCATTGGCTGATGCGGTTAAAGCAGCAAGCCAATATCACCATGCCGAGTCCTTTGGGCAATCGGATATGTTTGGTGTATTGACGGATGCTCCGGAAGAAGTCGAGCACAAGTACACCCAAGTACCAAGATGGCCAGAAAAGGTTTGGCTCGAAGGTGAACGTGAAACGCTAGGTTTGTACCTGACGGGTCACCCGGTTAACGCTTACATCAAAGAATTAGCGAAATACACCAGCTGCCGTTTGAAAGATGCGACGCCAACACGTCGTGATCAATCATTAACGATTGCTGGTTTGGTGATTGCAGCACGAGTAATGACCACCAAGCGTGGTACTCGAATCGGTTTGATGACCATCGACGATCGATCTGGACGTATGGAAGTGATGTTGTTCTCAGATGCGCTCGATCGTTACGCAGAATTGCTCGAAAAAGACAAAATTGTGGTCGTTTCTGGACAGGTCAGCTTTGATGACTTCAACGGTGGGCTTAAAATGTCCGCGCGCGAGGTCATGGACTTAGGAAGCGCCCGTGAAAAATATGCTCGCGGGGTATCGATATCTATCGATGAATCCCAAATTAATGGTCAATTTTTTGAACGATTTAGTCAAATCTTAGAACCTTATAGAGCCGGAACGGTCCCAGTCAATGTATACTACCAGCGTGCCGACGCTAGAGCGCGGTTAACATTGGGCACAGAATGGCGCGTGACGCCAAGTGATACATTACTAGACGAATTAAAACAGCTGCTTGGAAATAGCCAAGTAGAACTCGAATTTAACTAAAATTTAGCTTCGCAAATGCAAAGCTGAATCAACAAGGATTCATAGATGAGCCTGAACTTTCTAGAATTTGAAAAGCCTATCGCTGAACTTGAAGCAAAAATCGAAGCGCTACGTGACGTTTCGCGTCACGGTGGTGACACAGCGGTAGATCTAGACAAAGAAATCGAACAACTAGAGAAAAAAAGCTTAGAGCTTAAACAGAAAATCTTTAGCGACTTAGGTGCATGGCAGGTAGCTCAACTTGCTCGCCACCCACAACGTCCTTACACAAAAGATTACCTGGAGCATGCATTCACAGAATTTGAAGAGATGGCGGGCGATCGCGCTTACGCTGACGACAAAGCAATCGTGGGTGGCATGGCTCGTCTAAATGGCCGTCCTGTTATGGTTATTGGTCACCAGAAAGGTCGTGAGACTAAAGAAAAAGTACTTCGCAACTTTGGTATGCCAAAGCCAGAAGGTTACCGTAAGGCACTTCGCCTAATGGAAACTGCTGAGCGTTTCAACATGCCTATCATTACTTTCATCGATACTGCTGGCGCATACCCAGGTGTTGGTGCGGAAGAACGTGGTCAGTCTGAAGCTATCGCTAAAAACCTTAAGGTTATGGCTGGTCTTTCTGTTCCAGTTATCTGTAACGTTGTAGGTGAAGGTGGTTCTGGTGGTGCACTAGCAATTGGTGTTGGTGACTACGTGAACATGCTTCAGTACTCGACGTACTCAGTAATCTCTCCTGAAGGTTGTGCTTCAATCCTATGGCGCGATTCAGATAAAGCACCACAAGCTGCTGAAGCGATGGGCCTAATTGCTCCTCGTCTTAAAGAGCTTGAGCTTATCGACGAAATCATCCCTGAGCCGCTAGGTGGCGCACACCGTGATCCAGTGCAAACCGCTCAGAACATGAAAGACCTTTTAGTTAAACAACTAGAAGAGCTAGAGCAGTTTGATAACGAAACGCTTCTTGAGCGTCGTTACCAGCGTCTAATGAGCTACGGTTACTGCTGATAAGCTGCCTTATTCGAAGGCTGACTTTATGTAACAAGATGATGAAAGGGTTGGACTCAGTGCCAACCCTTTTTTATTATTTAAATATTACCTTTCAAACACTTTCTTGGTTCATTAAGCCTCATGACTCACTTAATCGAAACGTTTACCTCTGTATTTGCCCAAAGCGCAATCAAGCCTAAGCGGCTGGTGGTTGCCTTTAGTGGTGGGGTTGATTCACGTGTGTTGTTGGAGTTAGCTGCGCATTACGCCAAAACTCATGGCATCGATTGTCAGGCAATCCATGTTCATCATGGCTTGAGTGATAATGCGGACCTCTGGGCTGAGCAATGCCAAGCGTGGTGTGATGATTTGTCAGTGCCTTTGGTAGTGGAGCGTGTCTCACTGGATGTTCATAGTGGTGAAAGTATTGAAAAGCTCGCTCGAGACGCCAGATATAACGCCTTCAAATCGCATCTGCGACAAGGGGATGTGCTGGTTACTGGTCAACACGTCGATGATCAAGTGGAGACTTTTCTATTAGCGTTAAAGCGCGGCAGTGGTCCTAAAGGCCTCTCATCGATGGCGAAAGTGATGCCATTTTCAGGTGCTTATATTGTTCGTCCTATGCTGTCAGTGACCAGAGCAGAGATTGAAGCGTTCGCTCGCCGTATGGGGTTAACTTGGGTTGAAGATGAAAGTAATCAGGATGTGCGTTTCGACCGTAACTTTATTCGCCACCAAGTGACTCCGGTGCTGACCGAGCGTTGGCCCAGTTTTCGAGAGTCTGTCAGTCGCAGCGCTCAGCTCTGTGCCGAGCAAGAGATGTTGCTAGATGAGCTATTAGCTTCTCACTTGCAACAAGCCCTCGGTGATGACCAGAGCTTGAGCATAGAGGTTTTATCTGAGCAATCTGCTTTACTAAGAGCGCGCTTGTTGAGAATGTGGTTAGGTCATTGCCAGCAAGCGATGCCGAGCCAAAAGCAACTCCAGCTTATCTGGGA
>NZ_MCYD01000158.1:1735-2490 GCF_002876325.1 Vibrio sp. 10N.261.52.A1 | reverse complement strand
GGCTTCTCTTCAGTTTGTTTCTCTTCTTGCTTCTCTTCTTGAGTTGAAGAGCCAAATAGGAAACTACCGATAGCCTTAAAGAAGCGACCAATTAGGCCTGATTCTTGTGCTACTGGTTCAGCTTTCTTCTCTTGTGCCGCTTTTGGTGCAGGCGCTGGAGTCGGTGCTGATTGAGCTGGAGCAGCGAAGCCTTTCAGAGCTGGCTCTTCGATCTTCTTAGGACGAATTGCTTGTTCTGCAGGTTCTTTGCTTTCTGCTTCTTTCAGAGCATCTAGCTTCTTAGGAAGTAGGTAAGAAAGTAGATCGAACTCTTCGCCTTCACGAACACGGATAACCTCAAAGTGCGGTGTTTCCATGTCAGAGTTAGGAACAACAGTGATCTTAACTTCTTGGTTCTTCTCGATGTGGTTTACTGAGCGACGTTTTTCGTTCAGAAGGTAAGACGCGATAGGAACAGGCACAACAGCAAGTACTTGTGCTGTGTTGTCTTTCAGAGCTTCTTCTTCAATCAAACGTAGAACAGACAGTGCTAGAGATTCGTTATCACGAACAACACCAGTACCTGTACAACGAGGACAAATGTGGTGGCTTGCTTCTGCTAGTGATGGGCTCAAACGTTGACGAGACATCTCTAGAAGACCAAAGCGAGAAATACGGCCAATTTGTACACGAGCACGGTCTAGACGAACCGCATCACGTAGGCGGCTTTCAACTTCGCGTTGGTGGCGAACCGGAGTCATATCGATAAAGTCGAT
>NZ_MCYD01000158.1:0-1055 GCF_002876325.1 Vibrio sp. 10N.261.52.A1 | reverse complement strand
TATCGATAAAGTCGATAACAACAAGACCACCTAGGTCACGTAGACGTAATTGACGTGCAATTTCATCGGCTGCTTCTAGGTTAGTGTTCAGTGCTGTCTCTTCGATATCACCGCCCTTTGTTGCACGAGCTGAGTTGATATCGATAGAAGTTAGCGCTTCTGTTGGATCGATTACGATCGAACCACCAGAAGGAAGGCGAACTTCACGTTGGAAAGCCGATTCGATCTGGCTTTCAATCTGGTAGTGACTAAATAGTGGTACTTCACCATCGTACTTCTTAACGCGATTCATGAAATCTGGGCGTATTAGTTGAATGTGCGCTTGAGCACGTTCAAAAATAGTGTTGCTGTCGATTAGAATCTCGCCGATGTCACGACGTAGGTAGTCACGAATTGCGCGAACAATAACGTTACTTTCTTGGTGAATTAGGAAAGGAGCTGCATTTGAATCAGAAGCTTGCTTGATAGCGCCCCAGTGATTCAATAGAACATTTAGGTCCCACTCTAGCTCTTCTGCGCTTTTGCCAACGCCCGCTGTACGCACGATTAAGCCCATACCTTGAGGAAGCTCAAGAGTGCTCAATGCTGCTTTCAGTTGGGTGCGTTCGTCACCTTCGATACGACGAGAAATACCGCCTGCACGAGGGTTGTTTGGCATAAGAACTAAGTAACTACCTGCCAAAGAGATGAAAGTTGTCAGTGCAGCACCTTTGCTACCACGTTCTTCTTTCTCTACTTGTACGATTACTTCTTGGCCTTCTTTTAGCACTTCTTTAATGCTAGGACGGCCTTGGTATGTATAACCTTCAGGGAAGTATTCGCGGGCAATTTCTTTAAGAGGGAGGAAACCGTGACGTTCTGCGCCGTAATCAACGAATGCCGCTTCTAGGCTTGGTTCAATACGGGTAATACGTCCTTTGTAGATATTCGCTTTCTTTGACTCATGACCTGGACTTTCGATATCTAGATCGAATAGTCGCTGGCCGTCAACCAAAGCGACACGCAACTCTTCTTTTTGAGTTGCGTTAATTAACATTCTTTTCATTTAGAAATAC
>NZ_MCYD01000157.1:0-2036 GCF_002876325.1 Vibrio sp. 10N.261.52.A1 | reverse complement strand
TATCAAGGGTGATCACCACTTGATCAAGTGACATTGTCAGCTTTTTCGCCGTTGCTGAAATAATACGGTAGTTCGCTTGGTGTGGAACTAACCAATCAAGCTCTGACTTATCCATGTTATTTGCAGCTAATGTGTCTTTAACCAGCTTAGATAGCTGAGTTACCGCCACTTTGAATACTTCGTTGCCCGCCATGTGCAGCCATTTGTCCGCATCACCGCCACGCTCTGGTACTTCAAGGCTTAGTAGCTCACCGTATTTACCATCAGAGTAAATATGTGTCGACAAAATACCTGGCTCTTCGCTTGCGCCTACAACCACCGCGCCTGCTGCATCACCAAATAAGATGATCGTAGAGCGGTCAGTCGGATCACAGGTTTTTGACAGTGCATCGGCACCAATCACCAAAACGTTCTTACACATGCCTGATTTGATGTGCTGATCAGCAACAGACAAAGCATAGACAAAACCAGAACACGCTGCAGCCAAATCAAACGCAGGGCAGCCTTTAATACCAAGCTTACCTTGTACCTGACACGCCGAAGACGGGAATGTGTGGCTACTACTGGTGGTCGCAACGATGATTAAATCAATATCTTCTTTGTCGATACCCGCCATTTCAATGGCATTTTCAGCAGCGTAAAACGCCATATCTGCAACGGTTTCGTTCTCCGCTGAAATACGACGCTCTTTAATACCTGTTCTAGCAACGATCCACTCATCGCTAGTCTCTACCATTTTCTCTAAGTCTGCGTTAGTACGCACCTGAGATGGCAAGTAGCTGCCAGTACCTAAAATTTTGCTATACATGAAGACTAATAATGCCTCTCGAGTAAAACCGCTTCCAAACGATCGCTAATGCGGCTGGGGACTTGTCGTTTGACCTCGTGTACTGCCTCGCCAATCGCGTTGACAACTGCAGATACATCAGCACTTCCATGACTTTTAATCACAATGCCGCGCAATCCTAACAAACTTGCGCCGTTATACTGGTCGGGGTTCAAGGTTTTTAATTCAGTAAATAGCTCAGAAAACAACATTCTGGCTATCCACCCTTTTATAGTTG
The DNA here is from genome assembly GCF_002876325.1 of Vibrio sp. 10N.261.52.A1. Classification (NCBI taxonomy): domain Bacteria; kingdom Pseudomonadati; phylum Pseudomonadota; class Gammaproteobacteria; order Vibrionales; family Vibrionaceae; genus Vibrio; species Vibrio sp. 10N.261.52.A1. The sequence continues at coordinate 972 of NZ_MCYD01000157.1, read as the reverse complement.
AAGCCATCATGCGCGTTTTTAGCTTATCAATAAAGAGCTGAGCCGTACCTTCGCACGTTTTTAAGCAGACATTGCCCACAAAACCATCACATACGACGACATCAGCAACATCTTGAAGGAGTTGGTTACCTTCAATATAGCCTATGAAGTTCACAGACTGAGTATTCGACAACATTTCAGCGCATCGTTTTACAAGGTCATTACCTTTAATTTCTTCGGCGCCGATATTTAAAATAGCGACACGTGGAGCGCGACCTAAATGTTGTTCCGCTAATGCACTGCCCATCACAGCAAATTGGAAAAGCGAATCTGCATCACTAGACACGTTTGCCCCTAAATCAAGCATCCAAGTACGATTCCCTGAAGCAGTAGGCAAGGCTGAAACCAATGCGGGCCTATCAATGCCAGGGAGGAGCTTAAGTCGAAAACGGGACAGAGCCATCAATGCGCCGGTGTTGCCACCACTCACACAAGCATCGGCTTGAAAGTCGGCGACCAAATCAATAGCAGCACGCATGGAGCTACCCTGACTGTTACGCAAGGCTAGTGAAGGTTTTTCAGAATTGGAAATAACTCGATCGCAATGCTGAATACTCAAACGAGAGTCAGGCACTCGACCTAATGAAGATAATTGAGATGTGATCGCGTTTCGATCACCTATGAGAATGACTTTTAGCTCTGGGAAATACGACAGTGCCTGCACGGCGGCAGGCACTGTTACACGAGGACCGAAGTCCCCGCCCATTGCATCAAGCGCAACGGTTAGATTTTGCAAAGGTCAACCTTACTTGTTGATAACCTTTTTGCCGCGGTAGAAACCTTCCGCAGTCACGTTGTGACGTAGGTGAGTTTCACCTGAAGTTGCGTCTACAGAAAGTGCAGCTGTAGTTAGCGCATCGTGTGAACGACGCATGCCACGCATTGAACGTGATTTCTTGCTCTTTTGTACGGCCATTGACCCTACTCCTATGT
>NZ_MCYD01000156.1:0-493 GCF_002876325.1 Vibrio sp. 10N.261.52.A1 | reverse complement strand
GTGAAAGGTAAAGTCCACAAACTGCGTAACTGAAAGTTATTTTAAAGAGCTACTCCCAATGAAAATTAAACTCGCATTATTAGCACTACTATCGTTCAACACAGCTTCAGCCAGCGAATTATTCTTATTTGATCAAGTCACCGCTTTCAAACTCGGCGGTGAGCAACATAGCCTGAGTGGCGTCGAAAAGTACACGGGGCAGAGAATTCGCATCGAGTGGCGACAAAGCGCTTACGAGAAACCACAACGTTTAGATAGATGCATTGGCACTTTCCAACAGGCGATGAACCAACCGGAGCGCTATTACTTGCATGTAGAACTATCCGAATCGACATTTGTAGGTTGCGAGATAGGAATTAAAGAAACCCTTCTGGTCGATTAAAAAACGCATGCCGGTTTGTTTATTTCCCAGTAAGGTAGTCGAAATTTCTTGAGAGCAATCAAAGAATTGAACTAAAACAATCATTATCTGGATATTAGTAATAATGAGTAA
>NZ_MCYD01000155.1:0-506 GCF_002876325.1 Vibrio sp. 10N.261.52.A1 | reverse complement strand
GAACTGGTCATTTAGTTTTTGCTCTGCGTCTAGCTGAATTTTAGCCCAAGTAGAAACGTCAAGCTCTTTCTTTTCGGTAGTGTCAACTGCTTTAAACGTGTCATTACCATCAGCGTCTTTGCCGTCTTTTTCCCACTTAGTTTGATCAACTTCAGACTGTTTAAGGTAAATATCTACTTCACCTTTCAGGCTCACTTTTGTATCGTCGTTAGAGTAAATCTCTGCTGCATTAACAGAAGTTGCTGTAGCTGCGATAGCTAACGCTAATAGAGTCTTTTTCATAATAAATCCACTGCCTTTTCTAAGAATGGGAGATCCTTGCCCGGTTCCCTGTTATTTATGGTGACTGGTCATTACCACTCTTTGTTGGTTAATCACCGTCACTAAATTTCGAGGTCTAGATTGCAAAAGATTATCCTGCGTGTCAAATAAACTAAAAACAAACCTAAAAAAACAAAAAAGAAATTAAAATCAATCACTTGCATTTTTTTTCATTATTTTACGAG
>NZ_MCYD01000154.1:0-530 GCF_002876325.1 Vibrio sp. 10N.261.52.A1 | reverse complement strand
ATAACTACGAACACTGTCGAAACAATATGTACTTAGGGCTGCCAGCCGCACTGTTTACTATCGATATGGAAGGGAATGGTAATCGAGCACCAATCAATCTAGATGGATTTAAGCAGTTCTTCGACATGCTTGAACCCGCTATCGGTATGCAAGTAAGTCTTGGGCAAACCAATACGGTGGCGCTGTGTCCTGCATTGACCACTCACTCAGAACTGAGCGACGAGGCACTCAATGAGGCGGGAATCAAGCCAACGACGATGCGCATCTCGATTGGTTTAGAAGATCCTCGCATGTTCATTGCACACATAATCGAAGCCGCTAAGTTATCGATTGACCGTAAACATGTTGATTTCTCATCGAGCTTCCCAAGTAACGAGCACATCGACGAGATATATATGCAAACTTATATGGACGTGCACCAAAGGTTTGTGAAGAGTCTGCCTAAGTTCAGTCAGCTGAGTCAGTAAAGGCGGTTAGAATTTCGCGAAAGCGACTCAAAATGATGAGTAAGCGCCCTCTTTATTTAATAA
>NZ_MCYD01000153.1:0-2700 GCF_002876325.1 Vibrio sp. 10N.261.52.A1 | reverse complement strand
GTAGGATTCAGTGATGTCTTGTTTTGCTCACGAGATAGACTTTAACAATCAAAAGTAATCATTCAATGCTCACTTGTGATTACTTTGATTTATGTCAATTATCCACCATTAGAATGTGGGTAATTGGGCATTGGATCACACCAAAAAACACAAAAGCCAACAAAAACAACAACTTATAAAAACTTGTGATTTAAGTCTTGTTTTACAACAGCAAGGATTTGACAATCATAAATGTGATTATTAGAATCAAAACAAATCAAAAGTAATCATCAAATTGTCACAGCGACAAATAGAGTGATAAATATGAACGAAGTGCAAAGACACAACGGCATCCTGTCGTTACTAGAAGAAATGCAGACGATTAACGTCTCTCATATTATTGATAATTTTAGTGTTTCACCGGCTACGGCTAGACGTGATATCGCAAAATTAGATGAGCTAGGCAGACTTCGAAAGGTACGAAATGGCGCCGAAAGAATAGAAAACCAAAAGAGAAAGTGGTCACCGCTCAATATCAACAGTACTGAGTTTTATGAAGAGAAAGCTCAAATAGCGCATGCCGCTGCCGAGCTTTGTCAGGCGGGTGACACCGTAGTCATAAACTGTGGTTCAACCGCTTTCCTACTGGGTCAGCAGCTATGTGGAGAAGACGTTCAGATCGTGACGAACTATTTCCCACTCGCTAGCTACCTGATCAACGAAGATCATGACGACGTGATCATCATTGGTGGCCAATACAACAAGGCACAAAACATCTTTTTAAACCCAGCACCAAACTCTTTGGGTGGCTATGCCGGGAACTGGATGTTTACGTCTGGTAAAGGGCTAACTGATGCGGGCCTCTATAAAGCCGACATGCTAACCGCCGTTGCCGAGCAACAGATGTTGGAACAAGTCGACAAGTTAGTCGTTGTGGTAGACAGCTCTAAAGTTGGACAAAGGACCGGAATGCTGTTTTGCGATGCTAAGCAAATAGACATCGTAATCACCGGTAAAGATGCCAACCCAGACGTGGTTAAAAAGATTGAAGCTCAAGGGACGCAAGTCATCTTAGTGTAAATCTAATGGGCTAACCCGCCCTCAAATAATAATAAATTTCAGCTCAGTGCCTTAGTCCAAATTAAGGCGCTCGGCTCCCTACATCCAAAATTAATCAAATTATTGAAATAAAAGGTATTATCATGAGCAATGTAAACGAAATCACTCGCGAATCTTGGATCCTAAATACATTCCCTGAGTGGGGCACATGGTTAAATGAAGAGATTGAACAAACTGTCGTTGAACCAGGCACGTTCTCTATGTGGTGGCTTGGCTGTACTGGTATCTGGTTAAAATCTGAAGAAGGTGCAAACCTATCAATGGACTTCTGGTGTGGTACTGGTAAGAAGACACAAGCGGTTCAAAAAATGAAAAACCAACACCAAATGATGCGTATGGGTGGTGTTGAAGCGCTTCAACCAAACCTACGTACTGCTATCTTCCCTCTAGACCCATTTGCGATTAAAGAAATTGATGCGGTAATGGCATCACATGACCACGGTGACCACATTGACATCAACGTTGCAGCAGCAGTTCTGCAAAACTGTGGCGATCACGTGAAATTCATTGGTCCTAAAGCGTGTGTTGATTTATGGATGAAATGGGGTGTGCCAGAAGATCGTTGTGTTATCGCTAAAGTTGGTGACGAGATTCGCATCAAAGACGTAAACATCAAGGTTCTAGACGCATTCGACCGTACAGCGCTTGTTACTCTTCCAGAAGGTACGTCTTCTATCGATAAAGACATTCTGGATGGCATGGATGATCGCGCAGTGAACTACTTGGTAGAAACAACTGGCGGCTCTGTTTATCACTCTGGTGACTCTCACTACTCGAACTACTACGCGAAGCACGGTAACGACCACAAAATCGATGTAGCACTGCTTTCTTACGGTGAAAACCCACGTGGCGTGACTGATAAAATGACGTCTTCAGATATTCTTCGTGCTGCTGAGTCTCTGAACTGTGAAGTGGTTGTTCCATTCCACCATGACATCTGGGCTAACTTCCAAAACGATCCTCGTGAAATCGAAATGCTATGGAACATGAAGAAAGAGCGTCTTCAATACAGCTTCGCACCTTTCTTCTGGCAAGTGGGTGGTAAATACACTTACCCAACAGACAAAGGTCGCATGCACTACCAGCACTTCCGTGGCTTTGCTGACATCTTCAAGAATGATCCAGAACTGCCTTACCGCGCATTCCTATAATCATTAACCTCACTCAATAAGGGAGCACTTTGCTCCCTTTTTTAATATTCAAATAAGGAAGTGGTATGTTGCTACGTGAATTCAAAGAGCACTTTGGCCGGGGAGATTTGAAAGCTGCAATTGGAGTGATTCCACCAGGAACTAATGGTTATTACCTGCTCGTAAAGAGTCATAAATCGGGAGTAAACAGTTTTCTTGAGTCTGACAGAAAGATGCAGCCGAGGGTATTTAAGAGTCAGCAAGCCTTGCTAAATGCAGCTAAGGCCATTGGCTTCCCTTATCAAGAGATTGATATTCAACATTTATAATCAACGCGTTAATCTCTCATGCAAGCCAATAAGTGATACTTACCAGCCAAATAGCCAAACATTCAGGAGATAAATGACTTAAAGAGATAAGCATTTATTAATCCACTCGATAAAAATAATTCTTACAATTAAGTCCCTTTATT
>NZ_MCYD01000152.1:0-868 GCF_002876325.1 Vibrio sp. 10N.261.52.A1 | reverse complement strand
GAACTGAATTTAGGATCTTCTTGATTGACATAAGTTGACTCCCTACAAACGTATCAATTTTTATTGTCTTGTTTTAAGTTTGTAGAATTTTTGAAAACAATGATATTTTTTTATCTACTAGTGATCATCTAATTTTATGTGCGAAGTTGTTACGAATATTAGCTTTATGGTGTGCTCTATCGTAAGGTGATTTTTTGTTTATTAATGTTTTGATGCGGTGGCGTGAGTAGGAGAGTATGTTTATTTAATGATGTTCATTCACTCCAGCTCCAATGTGGTGATGTCGAATTTGATTAGCGGGCTATAAAGAAAACCTTCTTACATACTCAGTTCTTACTCTCATAGAATGATTGATAATCTACCCTCTTCCTTCAGCTTATCGTAGAGTGCTGTGCTGAATACGATAAGCCTTTTGTATGAATGTGCCTCCGGTAGAAATTAACCCCAAAAGCTCAGTTCTTTAAAAGGCAGATCTTTAGAGAAGAATGTTCTCCGTGATAATTTTTATTCAAACTGTAGCTAATAAACTATCGGATTTATGGTCTATACCTCTTTTTGGAGACTTGAACTAAACAGAAAATGGGAAATGGTTGAGCTAAACTAGGGTTACTTGGGCTCTATAATTTTAATAACTCACTACCCTAGCCTTTACTTTGATTTGGGGTTACCACGGGAGGGGTGGCTTTAGTATAGAGCTGTGTTCGCCATATATTAACTGCTGTGCCTATTTGTCTTATCGAATCAAGTTCTCCTTTAAGTGGTCGTCAGTTGTTCTTTTTTCTCTAATGGGGCGGCATAAATGTTATTTTGAGTGGAAAGTAATGACGTTAAAACTGATTTAGTTATGGGGAAAAGTTGTCAATGCTCA
>NZ_MCYD01000151.1:0-263 GCF_002876325.1 Vibrio sp. 10N.261.52.A1 | reverse complement strand
GAGCAATCGCTTTTTCACCTAGGCTCAGTTCACGACGTGTTGGTACGTTGAATACCAATTTACGTAGTGGGCGACGAGTCTCTGGCTTGTTGCTCTTGAATTGGTCAAATGTGTAAAGACCATCTTTAGTCGCTTCTACCGCTTGACGAACTTTCCAGTAAGTATCGCGGCCTTTAACGTGCAGTTCTGTTAGGAAACATACTGCTTCCATAGAACCTGTTTCGTTTAGTGTGCTGATGGTTTTCTGAATAATTTCTTTGTAT
>NZ_MCYD01000150.1:0-436 GCF_002876325.1 Vibrio sp. 10N.261.52.A1 | reverse complement strand
TGAATAATTTCTTTGTATTGACGCTCGCCTAGCTCACGCTCTTTACCACAGCCTACAAGTAGAACACGTTCTGAAAGTACACCAGGTACTTGATGCAGCAGTAGCATCTGGCCAGGTTTACCCTCTAGGTCACCGCGACGAAGCAGTGAACTAATGTAGCCATCGCTAATCTTATCTAATTGCTCGGCTACTGGAGAAAGGCGGCGCGGTTCGAATACACCGACAACGATACATGCGCTGCGTTGTTTCTCTGGGCTACCACTTTTTACACTGAACTCCATGCGTACTCCTACATCCTGAAGACAAATCGAACTAAATGTTAGATAATGGGTTCTTACTTGTTGGATCCTATAATGGAACTAACCTTAAAGAAGAACGCTAACACTTAGCTAAAAATTTAAAAAAATAAAAGGTTCAACGGGAAATTATAGTGATT
>NZ_MCYD01000149.1:0-350 GCF_002876325.1 Vibrio sp. 10N.261.52.A1 | reverse complement strand
TCTCACGTAGACCTTCGTAGCTGTTAGTCAGATCGTTCTCTGCTAATACTTCATCAGCTAAAACGCCATCGTACTGAGCTTGCGCATCATGTACATCGGTAATAGCAGAAAGACCCACTTCGAAACGTTGCTTAGTTTGCTCAAGCTGACGAGCTACCGCTGCTTTTTCAGCACGAACAAATTCTAGGTTATCTTGAGCACGAAGTACGTCGAAGTAAGCTGTTGCTGTACGCAGAATCAAAGCTTGTTGCTCTGCCGCGTTGACGAGCCGATTTCTCTGCCGTGTCTAGAGTGATCCACGAAGAGCGTTGGTATAGCTCTTGGCTGAAACCGATGCCAACACCCCATTG
>NZ_MCYD01000148.1:0-12684 GCF_002876325.1 Vibrio sp. 10N.261.52.A1 | reverse complement strand
GCTTTATATGGTGAGTGTTGGATTGCTAAAAACAGAAATTCAAGGTATTTACCCGCTAGAAGAAGCATCGTCGGCTCATCTGCAGGTAGAAACCGGACACACCAGAGGCAAGGTACTGCTTAAGATGCAAGAAGGTTAATATGCAGTGCTAGAGTTCTTTAATTCTCTTTTCGAAAACATAGCGCTGTGGTTCTCTGATTCAGCGCTATGGGTCTTATTTATCAGTGGCTTCTTGAGTGCCACCTTGTTGCCCGGAGGCTCTGAAGCGAGCCTGGTCGCGGCATTGAGCTTAGATCAATTCTCAACATCGTCGATCATTCTGATAGCGACACTCGGTAACACCTTAGGTGGCCTCACCAATTATTGGATTGGTTTGTGGTTGCCTAATCGAACTCAATCAGAAAAGCATGGTCATAAGGCTATGGCTTGGCTAAGCCGTTATGGTTACTGGACTTTACTATTCAGTTGGTTGCCCGTTATCGGTGACCCTCTTTGTCTAGCTGCTGGTTGGCTGAGAATGAAATTCATCCCTAGCGTTATCTTGATTGCGATTGGCAAAGCTGCTCGCTATAGCTTACTTGCTGCTATCTATTTCGGTTTTTTCTAAGGAGAACCTATGAAAAAGGTTTTACTTGGTACATTTTCTCTTATCGCCATTGCCGGCTGTTCTTACAATGTACCTAGCTCAACATCCTTCTTTTCCTCATTACCAGAAGGTGTCACTCTTTTAGAAGAGGTTAAGCCCTCTAAAGATAAAGTGGTGATTTCTTACACTAAATATCAATTGGATAATGGCTTAACCGTTATTCTTTCTCCTGATGATTCTGATCCATTGGTGCATGTGGATGTGACTTACCATGTCGGTTCTGCACGTGAAGAGATAGGTAAGTCAGGCTTTGCACATTTCTTCGAGCATATGATGTTCCAAGGTTCTGAGAATGTTGGCGATCAGCAGCACTTTAAGATCATTACAGAAGCGGGTGGTTCGTTAAACGGTACCACTAACCGCGATCGCACGAACTACTTTGAGACGGTTCCCTCAAACCAGCTTGAGAAAATGTTGTGGTTAGAATCAGATCGAATGGGTTTCTTATTGGATGCGGTTTCTCAGAAGAAATTCGAAGTACAAAGAGGCACGGTTAAAAACGAACGCGCTCAAAGCTATGAAAACCGCCCTTACGGTCTGATGTGGGAGCGTATGGGTGAAGCGCTTTACCCTGAAGGACACCCATATTCATGGCAACCAATTGGCTATGTCGAAGATCTTGACCGCGTCGATGTGAATGACCTCAAGGCATTTTTCCTGCGTTGGTACGGCCCAAATAATGCGGTACTGACAATCGGTGGTGATATCGATGTTGACGATACGCTTGAGTGGGTTAATAAATACTTTGGTTCTATTCCGAAAGGTCCAGAGGTTAAGCCTGCTGAGAAACAACCTGCGGTACTGACGGAAGATAAGTACATCACCCTAGAAGATAACATTCGTCAGCCAATGGTATTGGTTGGTTGGCCAACGACTTATCGCGGTGAAGAGACCCAAGCTTCACTGAATGCACTGTCTAACGTTTTAGGTTCCGGTACTAACAGTTACCTTTACCAAAACTTAGTGAAGACACAAAAAGCAGTGAGCTCAGGCTCATTCCACGATTGTGCTGAGTTGGCATGTACTATGTACGTCTATGCGATGGGTAACTCTGGTAAGAAAGGTGACTTAACGGCTCTCTACAAAGAGTTAATGGATACCTTAGATAAGTTCTCGAAAGAGGGCGTTCAACAAGAACGCCTAGATCAGATTACTGGAATGGCCGAAGCGGATGCGGTTTTTGCACTGCAAAGTGTTAAAGGTAAAGTGTCGCAATTGGCATCTAACCAAACTTTCTATGGTCAGCCAGATCGTATTGAGTCCCAGCTGGATCAAATCCGTGCCGTCACGCCTGAAAGCGTGAGCAAGGCCTACCAAGATTTCATCGAAGGTAAGCATAAGGTGACTTTGAGTGTGGTTCCGAAAAAGCAGCTTGATTTAGCCGTTCGAGAAGCAACATTTACCACGCCACCACGTACTTTGCCTGATTACAGTAAAGTAACGGAAGACCAGTTGAACTTCAGAAGAGCAACGGACACCTTTGATCGCAGTGTGATGCCTGAGGTGACCTTTGGTGTCGAAGCTACAATGCCAGAGCTGTATCGCATGCACTTTGCAAATGGTACTGATTTGATTGGTACTGAAACCAGCGAAACGCCAACAGTACAAATGCAAATCCAACTACCTGCAGGTGAGCGTTATGTTCGTAAAGGACAAGAGGGCCTAGCAAACCTAACTGCCGCTATGATGGAAGAAGGCTCTACTATGCGAACGGTTGAGGAGCTACAGGCGACTCTAGACAAGTTGGGTAGCAGTGTGGGTATTAGTGCTGGTAGCTACACCACAGATATTTCAATTTCTACGCTAGAGAAAAACCTGCCTCAAACTTTGGCGATCGTGCAAGAAGTTTTGCTAGAGCCTAAGTTTGATGAGCAAGACTTCGAACGCGTTAAGAAACAGATGCTAGAAGGGGTGGTATATCAGCATCAACAACCAAGCTGGATGGCATCTCAAGCAACCCGTGAAGTGCTGTTTGGCGACAGTATTTTTGCTCGCGCAAGTGATGGTACTAAAGACTCTTTAGAATCGTTAACTCTGGACGATGTAAAACAGTTTTACAGTCAACACTATACTCCGGAGGGAGCTAATATTGTTATTGTAGGGGACATCTCGAAGAAAGAGGTTGGAAAGCAGCTACAATTCTTTGAGGAGTGGCAAGGCGAGGCGGCACCGCTGACACGCCCACAGATTGTCAAAGACCTGACTGAGCAGCGTTTATATTTAGTTGATAAGCCGGGTGCGCCGCAAAGTATTGTTCGCTTAGTTCGTAAAGGTCTGCCTTTTGATGCTACGGGTGAGTTGTATAAGAGCCAATTGGCTAACTTTAACCTAGCGGGTAACTTTAATAGCCGCATCAACCAGAACCTACGCGAAGACAAAGCATACACTTATGGTGCGAGTGGTTACTTTGCCAGTACACGCGAAACGGGCGCGGTGGTATTTAGCGCGCAGGTAAGAGCGAATGCGACAGTGCCATCGATTCAAGAGTTTATTAATGAACTGAATGAGTTTAGTCAAAGTGGATTAACTGATGATGAGGTGAAATTTATGCGCCTTGCCGTCGGTCAACAAGATGCGCTCAAATACGAAACGCCAAGTCAAAAGGCTGGTTTGTTGAGTAATATTGTCGCATTGAGCCTTGATGAAGATTACCTACAACAACGTAATCAGATAGTTGAGACGGTCTCAAAAGAGACATTGAATGAACTATCGAAGAAATGGTTCGACCCGAATGATTATCAAATAATTGTGGTTGGTGATGCGGCTTCGCTTCGCCCTCAATTAGAAAAGTTAGATATTCCAATAGAAGAGCTTGAAATCATTCGTTAGAGTACACATTAAAGGGGGAGGGAAGAGACTCTACTTTTCTCCTCCAACCTAATTTATGATAGTTCTAATCGGAACGATATAAGATAAGTGAACTGAATTTTGACTGATTTTGCTGCGCGACTAAAGCAAGTTGCAACCAACCCTAAGACCTTCTCTCAATTTGGTCGTGGTGTTGAAAGGGAAACATTACGCTACACGGAAGATGGGCACCTTGCTACTGGGCCGCACCCTAAGGCTTTAGGTTCTGCGTTGATGAACGAGTGGGTAACAACCGATTTCTCTGAGTCGTTACTGGAATTTATCACGCCTGTTTCAAATGATGTTCCTACTCTTTTGAATCAGTTGTCTGATATTCATCACTTCACGCAAACCAAGTTAGACGGCGAAAAGCTGTGGCCGCTCTCTATGCCTTGTTACGTTGGTAGCGAAGATTACATTCAGCTCGCGCAATACGGCACATCTAATAACGGTAAAATGAAAACGTTATACCGAGAAGGCTTGAAACGTCGTTACGGTAGCTTGATGCAGATTATTTCTGGTGTGCACTTCAATTTCTCTTTCCCTGAAAGCTTCTGGGATAGCCTATTTGGAGAGCAAACAGAAGAGGCGCGTTGTGAAGCTAAGTCAGATGCGTATTTCGGTTTGATCCGTAACTACTACCGCTTTGGTTGGTTAATCCCATACTTCTTTGGTGCTTCGCCAGCATTGTGTTCTTCTTTCATCAAAGGAAGAGAAACCAACCTACCTTTTGAAAAGGTTGGCGAGACACTGTATCTACCAAAAGCAACGGCGCTGCGTCTGAGTGATCTTGGTTACACTAACAGCGCACAAAGCGTATTGAAGATAGGCTTTAACAGCCTAGGTCAGTACCTTGAAGGCTTAAACCAAGCGATTCGCACGCCATCTGAAGAGTTTGCAGAGATTGGTGTTAAGGTTGATGGCGAATACCGTCAGCTTAATAGCAACGTATTGCAAATTGAGAATGAGCTTTACGCACCTATTCGTCCTAAGCGTGTGGCGAAGAGTGGTGAGAAACCATCTGAAGCACTGGCTCGTGGCGGTGTTGAGTACATCGAGGTTCGCTCTCTAGACGTAAACCCATTCAGCTCAATTGGTATCACTGAGCAGCAAGTTCGCTTCTTAGATCTATTCCTAACGTGGAGTGTGCTAACTGACTCTGCTGAAATGGATAACTGTGAGCTTGAATGCTGGCGTGATAACTGGAACAAGGTGATCTTGGAAGGTCGTCAAGTTGGTCTAGAACTGCAAATTGGTTGTCACGGTGAGCGATTGTCTCTTCAAGATTGGGCTAAGCGCGTGTTCAAAGACCTACGCTCAATTGCTGAGATGATGGATGCTGAACAAGGCGGCCGAGCTTACCAAGAAACCTGCGATACGCTTGAAGCTTGGATTGATAACCCAGAGCTAACCATTTCTGGCCAATTGCTAGAAGAGACTAAGAAGTTAGGTGGTTTAGGTAAAGTTGGCTGTGCGCTAGGCAAAACGTACGCTCAACAGCACAAAGCACATCAATACAAAGTATATTCAGCTGAGCTGATGGAAGCAGAGGTTCAACGCTCTGTGGTAGCTCAGCAACAAAGTGAAGAAGCGAGCACTCAAGATTTTGATAGCTTCTTAGCGGATTATTTTTCGTATTTAAAAGCATAGCGAGACGTTGGTGGAAAGGAAGCAAACCTTATTAGGTAAGCCTACTCGTGCGAGTAGTAAATGGTTACCTGTAGTCACTGTCGGTGTTGTCTCTAGCCTTTTGGTTGGTTGTGCAACACCACCGCCGAAACAGCAAGACAACCTATGTAGTATCTTCAGAGAGCATCCATCGTGGTATGAAGATGCCTTAGATATGCAAGAAGAGTGGGGTACTCCCATCAACGTAGCGATGGCTTTTGTAAAACAAGAGAGTAGCTTCCGTCATGATGCGCGCCCACCAAAAGACTACATCCTTGGGTTTATTCCTTGGGGACGTGTAAGCAGCGCTTATGGCTATGCTCAAGCTCAGGACCCAGCTTGGGAAGATTTCCAAAAAGCGACCAACAATGGTGGTTCAAGAACCAATTTTGATGATGCGCTGATGTTTATAGGCTGGTACACCAGCGAAACGCGTCGTCAACTCGGTATCTCGCTATGGGATCCGTACAACCAGTACTTGGCTTACCATGAAGGCCGCGGTGGTTATAAACGTAAGTCGTATAATAGCAAACCATCTTTAATTAAGGTGGCTCGTAAAGTCGAACAGCAAGCAAAAGATTATGGCTGGCAACTGAAACAGTGCCGCAAAGAACTAGAAGACAATCGAAGTTGGTTTTTCTAAAGCCAACCGTCACGGAGAATAGCAATGCCTTTATTAGATAGTTTTACTGTAGATCACACTCGCATGAACGCACCAGCAGTTCGTGTTGCGAAAACAATGCAAACTCCAAAAGGGGATACCATTACGGTATTTGACCTGCGTTTTACGGCACCAAACAAAGATATCCTATCTGAGAAAGGTATCCATACTCTAGAGCACCTATACGCTGGCTTCATGCGTGCTCAACTGAACGGTGCAGACGTAGAGATTATCGATATTTCACCTATGGGCTGTCGTACAGGTTTCTACATGAGCCTGATTGGTACACCTTCAGAGCAGCAAGTTGCTGATGCTTGGTTAGCGGCAATGCAAGACGTGCTGAAAGTTGAGAGCCAGAATAAGATCCCTGAGCTGAACGAATACCAGTGTGGTACAGCGGCAATGCACTCTTTAGACGAAGCGAAAGAGATCGCGAATGCCATCATCGCTGCTGGTATCTCAGTAAATAAGAACGACGAACTAGCACTGCCAGAGTCAATGCTTAAAGAGCTTAAAGTCGATTAATCATTTGAGTTGATTCTCGATGAGTAAGATATGAAAAGGCCCGGTTCATTGAACCGGGCCTTTCTGTTTTCTCATGTAGCAGGTCAATAGCGAGCACTATTTGAACCTGTTATCCATTGGCGATTTGTGGAAAGACACGTACTAGCTTGATGCGGTTCTCTTCAAGCTCCACAATCTCCATTGGATGACTGGCAACCTGAACACTTAGGTGGCTCTCTGGAATGTCTTCCAGATGTTCAAGTATCAAACCATTTAACGTTCTAGGACCATCGGTTGGGAGAGCCCACTGCAAGCCTTTGTTGATATCACGAATGTTCGCACTGCCTTCAATTAGGAAGCTGCCGTCGCTCTGCGGTGTGATTTCATCAGACAAACTTGGCGCAATTGAAGTGGTAAACTCACCGACAATCTCTTCTAGAATATCTTCTAATGTCACCAAGCCATTGATATCACCGTACTCATCAACGATTAGACCGATGCGCTGTTTGTTGCGTTGGAATTTTAGCAGCTGAATATTGAGTGGGGTTGCTTCAGGAATGAAGTAGATTTCGTCTGCGGCACGCAGCAGAGTCTCTTTGTTGAATTCGTTTTTTTCCAGCATCAAACGATACGCTTCGCGCAGCCTTAGCATGCCAACTACTTCATCAATTTGGTCACGATAAAGAACAACTCGGCCATGAGGGGAGTGGGTCAGCTGGCGAACGATGGATTTCCAATCATCATTAATGTCGATACCGGTAATCTCGTTACGAGGCACCATGATGTCGTTCACCGTAACGTGCTCTAAATCTAGAATAGACACCAACATATCTTGGTGACGTTGAGGTATCAGATTGCCCGCTTCATTTACAACGGTTCTTAGCTCTTCAGAGCTTAAATGATCGGTCGCGTCGTGACTGGCTTTGACACCCAGAATACGAATAAAGCCATTGGTAATGAAGTTCACTAATATCACCAGTGGTGACAGCACCTTCATCAGAATCATTAACAAGATACTGCTAGCGTAGGAGACACGTTCAGGAAACAGAGAAGCGATGGTTTTTGGTGTGACCTCAGCGAATACGAGGATCACGAGAGTCAGGGTACCGGTTGCGACAGCCACACCGATGTCCCCGTAGATACGCATACCAAGAATGGTAGCGATCGCAGAAGCGAGAATGTTGACAAGGTTGTTACCGATGAGAATGAGGCCTATCAACCTGTCGGGGCGGTTCAGAAGTTTTTCTACGCGCTTTGCACCTTTATGACCCGTATTGGCCAAGTGCTTTAAACGGTAGCGGTTCAAGGACATCATGCCCGTTTCGGAACCAGAGAAATAACCAGAAATTACAATGAGACACGCGAGTAGCGCAAATAAGATACCCGTTGATATGTCGTCCAAAACTATTCTTTTCCTATTTGTGTATCTTGATTAATTTATGACCGAACATGGTCGAGATGTCAATTGAATCGATCTGACTCAATATTTTAAAGGCAAGGTATGCGTGACCTTGCCTTTAATTTTGTTGTTATCTCAGGATGATTTCCTTAACGAAGCGACTACCGAAGTAGGCTAATGTGAGCATGCTGGCACCAGCAAGGGCGAACCAAGTCACCTTTTGTCCACGCCAGCCTTTTTGGTAATGGCCCCACAGAAGAATAGAGTAGATAACCCAAGCGATAAAAGACAACACGGCTTTGTGTGCTTTACCTTGAGCAAACATGTCTTGTACGAAGATGAAACCAGTCAGTAAGGTACCCGTTAATAAGCCATTACCAATTAGGATGATCTTGAAAAGTTGTCTTTCAACCATCATTAATGGAGGTAGGTTAGGGTTGATAACCAGTGCTTTCTTCTTTTTAAGTTTGTGATCTAGCCACGCAAGCTGTAGTGCGTATAGCGCGCCGATAGTCAGTGTCGCGTAAGAGAACAGCGCCAAAGAGATGTGCATCAGCAGTTTTGGGTCATTCTCTAAATGTTTGATGAAGGTACTTGGAAGAAAAGTTGCCGCCATCAAGTTCAGTGCTGCGAAGCTATAAACCACAGGAAGAATGAACCACAGTCTGGTTTTGAGCATAGCACCGCTCATCACTAGAGAAATGATTAAACTGATCAGTGACGCAACGTTTAAGATACTGAGGTTTTGACCACTGGCATTAAAGATTAAGTCGCCAAGCAACCAAGCATGGAAAGCTAGAGCAAGTAATGCGCTGATAAACACCGTTTTTACACGGATTCCTGTTTGGTGCACGAGACCTGGAATGATCGTGGAAATCGCCATTGTATAAAGAAAGGCTGCTGCGATCGCAATAAGACTGTCCATGGTATCCATTAAAATGATTACTAATTGGCGAATTATACCTTGCATCGCTCTTTGGGGCTATGGTGAACCTCACTCAATTCCAAGTGAACACCGTCTCACATCACAAGCGTGGATGATTAACGCTCTACAACGGGTATGACTCTAATCCACGCTAATGTATACTCAACTTAATAGTCGCAGGATTGAGCGAAGAGAAAACTATGTTTGATAATTTAACGGATCGTCTATCCAAAACGCTGAAGAATATCAGCGGTAAAGGTCGTCTGACCGAAGACAATATTAAAGATACGCTACGTGAAGTGCGTATGGCGCTTCTTGAAGCTGACGTGGCACTGCCAGTTGTCCGCGATTTTGTTAAGCGTGTAAAAGAAGGCGCTGTGGGTGTTGAGGTTTCTAAATCTTTAACACCGGGCCAAGAATTCATTAAGATCGTTCAAGCTGAACTTGAAGCGGTGATGGGTGAGTCTAACGAAGCACTTAACCTAGCAGCGCAACCGCCAGCGGTTATCTTAATGGCTGGTCTACAAGGTGCGGGTAAAACCACATCGGTAGGTAAGCTATCTAAGTTGCTGACAGAGCGTGACAAGAAGAAAGTACTAGTTGTGTCTGCCGACGTTTACCGTCCTGCGGCGATCAAACAACTTGAAACGTTAGCTAGCGATGTTGGTGTTGACTTCTTCCCATCTTCGGCTGACCAGAAGCCTATTGATATTGCTAACGCTGCAATCGACCACGCGAAGAAGAAATTCTACGACGTGCTACTTGTCGATACCGCAGGTCGTTTAGCGATTGATGAAGAGATGATGGGCGAGATCCAAGAGCTTCATACTGCAATCAACCCAGTTGAAACTCTATTCGTTGTTGATGCTATGACAGGTCAAGATGCGGCGAATACGGCAAAAGCCTTTGGTGATGCTCTTCCACTAACCGGTGTGATCTTAACGAAAGTGGATGGTGACGCACGTGGTGGTGCAGCGCTGTCTGTTCGTCATATCACAGGTAAGCCAATCAAATTCTTAGGTGTTGGTGAGAAAACTGACGCACTAGAACCATTCCACCCTGATCGTGTTGCTTCTCGTATCTTAGGTATGGGTGACGTTCTGTCGCTTATTGAAGACCTACAGAAAAACGTTGATACCGAGAAAGCAGAGAAACTGGCTAAGAAGTTCAAAGAGAAGAAAGGTTTTGACCTTGAAGACTTCCGTGAACAGCTAGGTCAAATGCAAAACATGGGCGGCATGATGGGCATGATGGATAAGCTTCCAGGCATGTCTCAGCTACCAGACAACGTGAAAGATAAAGTTGATGACAAGATGTTCAAGCAGATGGAAGCGATCATCAACTCTATGACCATGAAAGAGCGTCAACGTCCTGAGCTAATTAAAGGCTCACGTAAAAAACGTATTGCCGCTGGTTCTGGTACACAAGTACAAGATGTAAACCGCATGCTTAAGCAGTTCACCCAAATGCAGAAGATGATGAAGAAAATGCAGAAAGGTGGCATGAAAGGCATGATGCGTAACATGCAAGGTATGATGGGCGGCATGGGTGGTATGGGCGGCGGCTTCAACCCGTTCGGCCGATAATCGCCTAATGTAACCTGCAGCACCTTTACTTTTCATAGTGTTATCTGTGTCACAGAAAGAATACAGGCACTATGTTGGTGAAAAAATAGCTAAACCCCTTGCATTGCCCCGGAATAAGAGTAAAATTCCGGGGCTTTAATTTGGCACGAGACCCCAAGCTGTTTAGTGATAAATGGTTATTGGGGTTAATTATTTTATTAAGAAAGCAAAGAGGACGACATGGTAACCATTCGTTTGGCACGTCACGGCGCTAAGAAGCGTCCATTCTATCAAATCGTAGTTGCGGATAGCCGTAACGCTGCAACTGGCCGTTTCATCGAGAAAGTAGGTTTCTTTAACCCTACTGCTCAAGGTCAAGAAGAAGGTCTACGTCTAGACCTAGATCGCGTTAACCACTGGGTTGGTCAAGGCGCATCTCTATCTGATCGTGTAGCTAAGCTAGTTAAAGACGCTCAAAAAGCGGCTTAATTCTTTTTTAAAGAGAAATAGCTTATGTCGATGAAGGGTAAAGAAACGATGAGCAAGCAAGACGAAAAAATTGTTATGGGCAAGTTTGGTGCTACCTATGGCATTCGTGGCTGGCTTAAAGTTTTTTCCTACACAGACAACGCTGAAAGCATATTTGATTACTCTCCTTGGTACGTTAACCAAAAGGGGAAGTGGGTTGAATTCAAAGTAGAAAGCTGGAAGCGCCATAACAAAGGTATGGTGTGTAAGCTGGAAGGTTTTGAGGTTCGCGAGGACGCTCATTTACTAACTAACTTTGAAATCGCAATAGACCCTGCTTCATTACCCGAATTGTCAGAAGAGGAATTCTACTGGCGTGAATTGTTTGGTATGCAAGTTGTAACCACTAAAGGTTACGATCTAGGTGTCGTTACCGACATGCTAGAAACTGGCTCAAACGATGTTCTAGTAATCAAAGCAAATCTTAAGGATGCTTTCGGACAAAAGGAACGGTTAGTACCGTACCTTGAAGAGCAAGTGATCAAGAAAGTTGATCGCGAAGCTCAACGGATCGAAGTTGACTGGGATCCTGGATTCTAACTTTAAAATCATAGAGCGAGAGAACACATGTGGGTTGGCGTAATTAGCCTATTTCCTGAAATGTTCCGTTCAGTTACTGATTTTGGAGTAACGGGTCAAGCGGTAAAGAAAGGTCTTTTATCTATTGAGACATGGAATCCTCGTGATTTCACTCATGATAAGCATCGCACTGTTGATGACAGACCTTACGGTGGTGGTCCTGGCATGTTAATGATGGTTCAGCCTTTGCGCGACGCTATCCAAACTGCCAAACAAGCATCACCGGGAAAGACGAAAGTTATCTACCTTTCACCTCAAGGTCGTAAACTCGACCAGAAAGGTGTTGAAGAGCTGGCAACAAACGAGAATTTACTTCTTATTTGTGGTCGCTACGAAGGGGTAGATGAGCGCATCATTCAATCTGAAGTCGACGAAGAATGGTCGATTGGGGATTTTGTGATGACGGGTGGCGAATTGCCAGCCATGACGCTGATTGATTCAGTCTCTCGGTTTGTACCGGGTGTACTTGGAGATTTCGCTTCAGCAGAAGAAGATTCTTTTGCAAATGGTTTGCTAGATTGCCCTCACTATACGCGCCCTGAGGTGCTAGACGACAAAGAAGTGCCTTCGGTGCTCAAGTCTGGAAACCATAAGGACATTCGTCGCTGGCGATTAAAACAATCGTTGGGCCGAACTTGGCTAAGAAGACCAGAACTCCTGGAAAACCTAGCTCTGACTGACGAACAGGAACAATTACTGGCTGAATTCATTAAAGAGCAACGCTCTTAACGAAAAGCAAGCAGTAACCTATTAAATTTAGTATCAGTTTATTCTAGGAATTTATACAAATGAGCAACATCATTAAGGCTCTTGAAGAAGAGCAACTAAAATCAGACCTTCCTAAATTCGCACCAGGTGACACTGTTGTAGTTCAGGTTAAGGTAAAAGAAGGTGACCGCGAGCGTCTACAGGCTTTCGAAGGCGTAGTAATCGCTATTCGTAACCGTGGTCTTCACTCTGCATTCACAGTTCGTAAGATCTCGAACGGTGAAGGTGTAGAGCGTGCGTTCCAAACTCACTCTCCAATGGTTGATAGCATCGAAGTTAAACGCCGTGGTGCAGTACGTCGTGCCAAGTTGTACTACCTACGTGAGCGTTCTGGTAAGTCTGCTCGTATTAAAGAGAAGCTTGCTAAGAAGTAATTCTTTTTGCATTCTATCGATAAAAGCGGAGCCATTTGGCTCCGCTTTTTTGTGCCTGCTATTTAGAGCTTTGAAAGTAAGCGACCCCCAACTCGTTCGTCCCTCACTCTTGGGGATGATGGGGAGGTTTGAGTTACTGAGTTATTACTGAGTTAGTGCATGAAACTAGAGGAAGTGATACTAGGAATACTTTGGCCGTCATTCCCTAGACTGACGAAGG
>NZ_MCYD01000147.1:0-916 GCF_002876325.1 Vibrio sp. 10N.261.52.A1 | reverse complement strand
ATTATGAAGTGTGCCGAGAAAATCTCTCTTCATTGCATCAAAGTTTCATCAAATATTAATAAATCCATCTCAAGCTGTTGATTTATAACAAAAAAATTTATTCAATCATTTTCAGTATCGTTATTTTCATCATTATGGAAAAGTGAAATGGTCCTGTGTACGCAAGGCAAAACAGCATTACCAATATAAAAAAGAAAATGAGGGGATTATTAGTGATCAGTAAAAATAAAAGTATCTTGGCAGCGGCAGTGTTGTCTGTACTATCGACCGGAGTAAACGCGAAAATATACCCAGATCAAATCGTGCGTGACAATTTAGGCGATGATGTTTGTCGCTCAGGTTATCGCCCTTTAGACCGCTTTGAAGCAGAAGAGCATAAAAACTCACTACTACCGCGCATGGGCACTTGGGATATTGTTGGCCTGAAAGACAACTGGGTAATTATGGGGCCGGGTTATTACGGGCTAATCAAACAAGATACGCCAAACGATAAAACCTTCTGCTACCCGAATGATGACCAATCAGAGATTCCAACCATCTCAGCTAAATCGGTGCCAGAAGGCGATGAAATTGACGTCGAATATGGCCTAGTCACTGATCGAACAGACTTTATATATCCGCTAAGTTACTTAGCTCATAACCTTGGATACGCTTGGGTTGGCGGAAATAACGGCACTTATGTCGGCGAAGATATGGTCATAAATCGTTCTGGCGATCGTTGGGTTATTCAAGGAAACAACAACGGCTCTTGTAGTGGCTACCGTTGTGGCGAAAAAACAAAAATCATCGTTGATAACTTTACCTACACAGTTAACGATGACAACTTCTCGCACGGTGAGGTGACGGAGTCAGACCGTGAACTCATAAAAACAGTTCACGCAACCGCTAGAAACTATAGCGATATTGCGCAGCAAGT
>NZ_MCYD01000146.1:0-568 GCF_002876325.1 Vibrio sp. 10N.261.52.A1 | reverse complement strand
AGTTCTATGTGTTCAGTATTTGGCATTCTCGACATAAAAAGTGATGCCGCAGCACTTCGCCCTATCGCTTTAGAAATGTCTAAAAAGCTTCGTCACCGTGGACCAGATTGGTCTGGTATCTATGCAAGTGACAAAGCAATCCTTGCTCACGAGCGTTTAGCTATCGTTGGTCTAAATAGTGGTGCTCAACCGCTATACAGCCAAGACAAGAAACACATTCTTGCGGTAAACGGCGAAATCTATAACCACAAAGAACTTCGTGCTCGCTATGAAGATAAGTACCAGTTCCAGACCGACTCTGACTGTGAAGTTATCCTAGCGTTATACCAAGAAATGGGCGCAGACCTGCTAGAAGAACTAAACGGTATCTTCGCATTCGTTTTATACGATGAAGAAAAAGACGAATACCTAGTAGGCCGCGACCACATCGGTATCATCCCGCTTTACCAAGGCTACGATGAACACGGTAACTACTATGTTGCTTCTGAAATGAAAGCTCTGGTTCCTGTATGTAAGACCATCAGCGAGTTCCCTCCAGGTAGCTTCTACTCTTCGAAAGATGCAGAGC
>NZ_MCYD01000145.1:0-829 GCF_002876325.1 Vibrio sp. 10N.261.52.A1 | reverse complement strand
TTTCAATATTTAGTTTTCAGCTAAATTACAGAAGTTCTACCGACTGCTGAGCAATCAAAAATCGAACGTTAGGTTGAAATCGATACTATTGTAATCTGAATTATCAAAGTAATAGTTATAAGAAACTGTCGGTTTGACTCCGAATATAGATATGGTGATACCAGGGCTCAAATAATGAGAGTAGCTATTATCACCATAACAATGAGGCTGACAAACTAGCAATTTTTCTAAATGAGGTGTCCATTTCTTATAATGAGTCATTTGATGAGTGTAAGAGAGAGATAGAGATAGCCAATCATTCACTTCATAAAAACTACCAAGGGTTTTATCTAAGGAAATGCTTTCAGCTCTTAAATGATGTAACTCTCGATCTATATATTGAACAGTAAAGTCGGTATAGAAGACAGCACCTTCCCAAGCAAAAGCGCTAAACAGTCCAGATTTGTAAACTTCTACATCGTCTAAATTTCCGCCCGCTGCAACCGTCACTTCGTTGTAGATTAAATCAGCAAGAATGAAGGAATAGCCAATCCCTAACTCTCCAAAGAGATCACTATCGTATTGCCCAAAAACACGCCAAGTATCATTGAAATTATGCGAACCATAGAGTGTGTAAGTCAGGTCGTTATCATTGTTCTGTTCTAAGTAGTTTTCCTTACTAATAGAAATATTAAAAGTGTCTCCCACGTAGTCAGCAACATCTTGCCAATCAGCTTGTACAGAAAAAGGGAAACAAATAAGTGCGAGCGAGTATATTTTATTCATGTTGAAACCGTATTTAGATCTCAATCCATGAGAGCTGTTATTTATTGATAGCAATGATATAAGC
>NZ_MCYD01000144.1:0-838 GCF_002876325.1 Vibrio sp. 10N.261.52.A1 | reverse complement strand
GTTACCATGTTATCTCCAACCTTTATCTATTGGGTTCAACCAGTGTGACTCGATTGGATGATAACGCCTACGACTCTTCCATTATCGAAGATCGTTATCAGGGCGAGCTTTACCTTGGTTTTGGTTTCTTTAATGACAAAGAGAAAGCGCCTAAGCCTAAGTTAAGCAACGCACCTTATTTACGTGTGGCGCATGGTTGGGCAACGCCGTCGAATATCGGCGACATCATGAAATTCAACACCGAGAAAGACGAGTACAATAACCAACTCACATCATTCTTTTATGGCCACCCTTTGACTGATGAGATCTTTGGTTTGCCGTTGGATATCTACTTAACGCCAGGTATCGCTCACCATTGGAGTTCAGAGGTT
Source organism: Vibrio sp. 10N.261.52.A1 (assembly GCF_002876325.1). Taxonomy (NCBI): domain Bacteria; kingdom Pseudomonadati; phylum Pseudomonadota; class Gammaproteobacteria; order Vibrionales; family Vibrionaceae; genus Vibrio; species Vibrio sp. 10N.261.52.A1. The sequence goes on along the minus strand of NZ_MCYD01000144.1, from coordinate 467 downwards.
CAATCCAGTAGCACGGAATACATCATTGCAATTAAAGCGTACTACACCTTCAACTGGCCAACTCAGTGGCGATTCGGTGTCGCAGAGGGTATGTCTTACATAGATTCGATTACTTATATCGAAGGCTCTGAAATGGATCGTAAGGGCTACACGGCAAGCCACCTGTTAAACTACTTGGACTTCTCATTTGATGTGAACGTCGGTGACCTTATCGGTAAGAATGACCTCAACAATTTATGGTTTGGTTACTCACTGCATCACCGCTCGGCGATCTTTGAAAATGCGTCCCAGTTTGGACGTATCAAAGGTGGCAGTAACTACAACACGGTTTACTTCCAATACGAGTTCTAAAGTATTACATCTACTAAAAATGCCGCTCCAAATAGAGCGGCATTTTTTATCATTAAAGAAAAGAGCTAATCACTATTGGTCACTGATAATTAACTATTCGAAAGCCACTTCAACTG
>NZ_MCYD01000143.1:0-624 GCF_002876325.1 Vibrio sp. 10N.261.52.A1 | reverse complement strand
GTCAGGATCAACATCGACCATTACACCGTTTTGGATCGCAGTATCGTGAGCGATTTGATCGTGTGTTGAAGTCAGTAGGTTAAAACGAACCGGTTCGCCCAGCGTCAAAGAGAAACGACGACTGTTCAAACGGATTTCTTGGCCTTCTTCGGTACCTTTAGCAAGTAGACACAGTGCTTTACCCATCTTGTTCTTTTCTTGTAGATGTAAGAAATAAGAGCGAGCAGCACCACCCCCGATTTTAAGTTGGGCACCGCGGCGTGCCTTACCAAACGCAACCGCGCCAAGGGCAACAGACCAATCTGGGTGAGGGTTATCTAATACTGTGATTGGAGCGCCGTTCCAGTTGCCTAGGAGCTGAGTAATACGCTCTGTAACAAGCTCACTGTTGAACACACCGCCGTTAAGCAGCACACCGACAGGGATAGCAGGTTTCGTGTCATCGAACTCAATAGAGTCAGAGTTTTCCAGTGCAGCTTTAGACACTTGTTGGTGTGTCGTCAGGAATTCTGCAACGTGTTTACTGACTGCAGGATCGGCAACGTAAGGCAGGCCGAATTCGACTACGGCGCTGCGACGCTTGTCTGGCGTTTCGGTAAACTCAGACAGTGGGAAGAAGCCTTC
>NZ_MCYD01000142.1:0-215 GCF_002876325.1 Vibrio sp. 10N.261.52.A1 | reverse complement strand
AAACAGAACAACTAAATAGGGTTGTGTGAGCCATATTTACAACCATTAATATAGGTTAGGCAAATATGAGATAACAAAACAAGCAGATGGATAAATTAGTTGGAATTTTCGGCGATTTGAGAGGGGGAAAAATGCTAAATACGGACATTAATCGACAGTATTGGGGTTAGGTTTCATTTTTCGTAAAAGTCCCTAGATCAAACCTATCAATCTGT
>NZ_MCYD01000141.1:0-559 GCF_002876325.1 Vibrio sp. 10N.261.52.A1 | reverse complement strand
TCGAAGTTTTCTGTCGGTAATATCGATACGTTAGGTGACAGAAATGGCGTTACTATTCGCGAAGAAATTCTCACATTCCACCAGCAGCAGTACTCTGCAGACCTAATGACCCTGACGCTGTCTGGCAATCAATCATTAGATGAGATGCAAAACTGGGTTGAGGAGCGCTTTAGCTCGATCCCCAATCACAACCTTCAAGGCAAAAAGGTTGAGGTGCCAATTGCTGGCGAATTGAGTACTGGAGTTCAGGTACACGTAGAACCGATTAAGGATGTCCGCAAACTTACCTTAACCTTCCCTATGCCGAGCATGGATGAACACTACGGTGTCAAACCGCTGTCATTCTTCGCCCACCTATTAGGTTACGAAGGAGAAGGCAGTTTGATGATGCAGCTCAAAGAGAAAGGCTGGATCACATCCCTCTCTGCCGGCGGTGGCGCTAGCGGCAGTAACTATCGTGATTTCACGGTGAGTTGCTCACTAACTATCGAAGGCTTAACCAAAACAGACCACATCATCCAAGCGGTGTTCCAATATATCAAGTTGATTGAACAACAAG
>NZ_MCYD01000140.1:0-2479 GCF_002876325.1 Vibrio sp. 10N.261.52.A1 | reverse complement strand
GTAGATCTACTGTATTTTTCAAGATTGGTGTTATGTAGTTTTCTCTTACTTTTATGACCATACCTAGTTAAATCGATATGGTTGATATACAAAATAAGAGGTAAGTAATGCCACATGATGTAACGGATATGCCGGATTTCACTACTGAACAAAAAATCGTTGTGAACAGTAGGGAAGTGAATACTAAAACCAAACTGGTTAGAAAGGAAGACAATGGTTCAATTGTAGGCACCTTGTCTGAACCTCATCGTAAGGTACTTTTTTATCTTTATCAGAACAAAGGCGTAGTTGTTAGCAAGAATATTCTTAAGCGTGTTGGGTGGCCTGGGAAATCGGTAACATCCGCGTCAGTTCTGGTTGCAATCTATGAAATCCGCCGAATGATAGACTGTAAATGTCTATACACTATACCAAATGAAGGCTATTTGTTAGAGCCGAGACCTTGTTGTTGATATTCTGTTCATATTCTAATAATAAAAATTTAATCTCTTTACCGTATATGCTGCTTTCATTATCTTCGATTTTAAGCGTCCATTTATAAGCGACGTTATTAAACACATCTCTTAATAAAGTTGTGTCGTTGGTTGCTCTGTTAGGGAATATTATATGAATACGGACTCTTCCCCTGTAATTGAAGGTAAATGTGAAGAACATAATGAAGTTTTGGAAGTAAACGGTAAGGTTATTGAGCTGAACACAAAACTCATACGCAATATTGAGAATGGTTATATCGTTGGAACGATGCCATTAGCTTACAGAAAAATGATTTTTTTTATGAATCGTCATCGTGGACAACTATTCAGTGTCCCCCAGCTAAAAAATATCGGTTGGGAAGGTGAGACTGTCACTAACTCTTCGGTGATTGTCGCTATCTCAGAGATACGCTCTATTCTTGGTGACGGACTGATCCTAACGATCACCGGCGAAGGTTATGTTTTCCAACCTTAGTGTGTCTTCTCAGTATCGTGTACAAAAAAGGGCGCTTCCTTCAGACATACCGTCTTTGGTGAAGAGCCCTCAGTGTATCGTTCAATCTTATAAGATTAGAGCCAATTACTCGCCTGCAATCTGTAGGTGAGAGCGCTTTAGGCTAGCAATCAACATGTAGATCGTTGTCGCTAATAGAGACGCAAACAGGTAAGTGAATAAGCCTGCTTGTGAATCCATGAAGCTGTCTGCCACGATTGGACCCGCAACTGAACCGATGCTGTAGCAAAGCAGCATGATTTGAGTCACTGACACCAAGTAGCTTGGATCTAAGTTACGGCAGCCCAAGTTGATCGCGATTGGGTAAAGCGCAAATGTCGCCATGCCTAGCACGAACAGGCTCATGCCTAGTACGTAGAAGTCATGATTGATCGTTAGTACGCCAATGCTTGCCACACCGAGTAGGCAGAACAAAGCCATTAACAACACTTGACCTACATGGTGAGATAACCAAGTCACCATCGGCTGCACAGCCATGCCACCCATAATAACCAACGCCATCAAACCGCCAATGTCTTCGTGCGCAATATTACGTTGTTCTAGCTCGACAGGCATTAAACCGTAAATAGCACCCAGTGTAAGACCTGATACGATGCAGCCGATTAACGCACTGTGGCTCAATTTGCTGATCTGTTTTAGAGACAAAGACTGAGCATCATGAATCTGTGGTGGTGTCGCTTGTCCGTACATAAGCACAATGATCGCGCCGAATAGCAGAGTGAACATTGCAATAAAAGGTACGCCGCCAGTAATACCTAGGTAACCAATACCTAATTGACCAACTGCAGAACCGCCGTACAGTGAACACATGTAAATCGCTAAGCGTTTTGCACGTTGTGATTCATCACCGCTCATTAGCCATGATTCAACAATGACGAAAATACCGGCAACCGACACACCAGCCACAAAGCGCGCGATTAGCCACACAGCTTGATGTGGGATTAATGGCAACACAAGGATCGTTGCAATAAACACGCTCAGTGCCATTACAAACGCGTCTTTGTGGCCGATACGTGCAATCGCACGCTCAATCAATAACGTACCCGCCAAAAGGCCTGCATAAAATGCACTCGCCAACCAACTCGATAGATTACTGTCTAGGCCGTATTCAGATAGCATTAATGGCAATGAGCTCATTAGGTAGCCTGAAGCGATCGCGTAGAAAGACAGTGCAATAACTGGAACGGTTATGCGAGTTGTTGGTTGGATGTTGTCCAATGCAGGAGCCTCCGAAAGTGTGAGAAACGATGAATTTTCCGCGACTATGGGGGAGAAACTGGATTGGGTAAAACGAATAAAAATGGTCGTTAAGATAAAAGAAATTTATCGACTAACAAAACTAAAATACCGTTGCGAGATTTGATCATTTCACGAGATTTTATGTGGTCAAAAAGCCGTTAAACCCTTGTTCATTGGCTATTTAATTGAGAGAGTCAAAACAAATTTATTTGTAGCGTTGAAATTAAATTTTAAGTGCAGTTTACGATAAGAG
>NZ_MCYD01000139.1:0-404 GCF_002876325.1 Vibrio sp. 10N.261.52.A1 | reverse complement strand
TTTGATGGCTTCGACCGTGACATGCCCAGTTGTATTACCCGTTGATAATACACCCGATTTAGAAAAGAAACCGATCTCTTCGTTATCTGATCGCCACGCGCTTAAGCTTAAATTTGATAGGATCTTTGACGAGCCATCAGAGAAATGACCAGTGGCGATGAATTCTTGCTGGTTACCTTTAGCCAAGGTTAACTGGCTTGTTCCTCGTGTTTTTACAGGTGAGGGGCTAATATCAATTCGTGTTAATATTACCGCTGATTCACTGGTTGGATTTTCTACTTCTTCTGGATTGCATCCTAATAAGATTATTAGGATGCAAAAATGGAGGATAGTTATCAGAAATTTTTGCATCTACGCATCATCTTTAAGATTGGAATTTGGTAGATAAAACACCGAGTTAATTT
>NZ_MCYD01000138.1:1144-2262 GCF_002876325.1 Vibrio sp. 10N.261.52.A1 | reverse complement strand
AGTTGTTGTTGTGTGTGGCCTTTCTAATTTATCGATCTGGATCACTAAGTACATGGTAAATTTGCACCAACTCATATTTTTTTAGATGAAAATTAAGTTCTCATTGATCTTTTTGAGGGCGAAGTTAGTCTTAATGCCATGGATGCACGATGTGTATACCCAGAAAGGAAATAGAGAATTCAGCGTTAAGGATTCTCAAACAAGAAAAGGTATTTCTCTCTACGGCGGCCAACTTTAGGTGGGGAATATTCAAACAGCTATATCCATTTTTAGGAGTTTTATTCCATGGAAAACAAAATTTTCAAACGTACTCTACTAGGTGCATCCGTTGCACTTTTATCGACAGGCGTAATGGCGAAAGAAGTTGGTATCAACTCTGACTTCAACGTTGACGTATACGGTGTTGCAGCTATCTCTCTAGTTAACTACAACACAACTGACAACAACGACTCTAGTACTGGTTACGCTGTAGAGAACGAATCTCGTATCGGCTTCCGTGCTCATAAAGATATGTTTGATGATGTATTAATCACAATGCAGATCGAATCTGGTTACGTAGATAGCACAGACTGGTCTCACGGTGGTGTTTCAGGTGGTGTGCTAGGTTTCCGTGATACTTTCATCGGTGCTTCTGGCTCTTGGGGTAACCTACGTGTTGGTCGTGTACTGACTCCACTATACGAAATCGTCGACTGGCCATTCTCTAACCCTGGTCTAGGTTCTGTATTCGATTGGGGCGGCATCAACGGTCACTACGATCGTCAATCTAACCAAATCCGTTACGATTCAGCTAAATTTGGCGGTTTCTCTTTTGCAGCTTCTGTTGGTCGTGACGATAACGACAATGGTGGTGGTGCAGCAACTCGTGACGCAAACTTCGTTGGCGCAAGTGCTAAGTACAGCTTCGAGAAAATTACATTAATGGGTGCGGTTGAATCTGGTACTCGCGTTGTAGCTGCTACCGAAGATCAGTGGGCAGTAGGTACTGCTGCAGACGTTACTAACAAAGTTAAAGACGCAAATGACGTTCTGGTTAAAGAAGGTGAAAACTACCTTAAGTCTGAAGGCACTGCAGGATACGATGACGATACATTTGCTTACATCGTTGGTTTTGAAGC
>NZ_MCYD01000138.1:0-460 GCF_002876325.1 Vibrio sp. 10N.261.52.A1 | reverse complement strand
TCGTTGGTTTTGAAGCTAGCCTACCAGCAGGTTTCGGTTTCGCTGCAGCATATAAAGGCGAAGAGCTAGACAACGGCATCCGTAAAGTGACTCAAGATTCTTACTCTATCATCGGTCAATACTGGAATGGTCCAATCGGTTTCAAACTAGGTTACGCAGCTAACCTTGAGTCTGAAACAAATGGTAAGAAAGACGCTAACTCAGACAGTAACACTATCTCTGGTCAGCTAATGGCTGTTCATAACGGTTTCGTACCTTACCTACGTGTAGCGGGTCGTACTGTTGGTGACGCTGATACAGATATCGTAACTCGCGTTGGTCTTGAATACGGTTTCTAAGCTAGAATCTTTAGCTTAAACAGTTAGATAAAAATCAAAACGCTGGTAAATTTTGTTTGCCAGCGTTTTTCCATAGTGAACATAAGGAATTAGTCATAATGAATAAAGTTAGTGTAGTCGTA
>NZ_MCYD01000137.1:0-9945 GCF_002876325.1 Vibrio sp. 10N.261.52.A1 | reverse complement strand
GTTATTTTGTATGTTTTTTTGTTATTACATATCAATAACTTGCACTTCACCTACACACAAGCATATGATTTTGTTGACTGAAATTTTGCTTAGGTTTGAATCACGTCACAATTATTGGTAACGGGTTTTCCGATGAAATCTGTTTACATCCACTCAACAAAAGTGCAATACACGTCACAGTTTGAATTCCCAGTTAACGATTCTCACTAGGGTGAAGACGCATCCGAGATAAGAAATTTCCCATTTACCCTGCCTGTTTTTGTATGACTTTCATTACCATATTATGTTATCGCATACGGGCGACGTGTATTTTTTGCCACCCCTCCACCAGCGACGAACCGACGTTCTTGGACCACCTTGCCAGTAGAAGCGGAGTGTTGGCTGTCTTTCATTGAACAACGAACACTCCAGTTGTCTATCTAAGCTCCATCTCGCTGCCTGAGTCTAACTTCATGGCGGTTTTCGCTAACACCTCGGCCCAGAAATCGGAACTCAGGAGTTTCATCATGCTGAACTTAGGCTTGGTATAGTTCTGTATGTCCGTCACTTGGTACTCATCACGCAGACTTTCACGGATCTCGAAATGCGTTTGAATGTCGTCGGCAAATCCGATTTCAACGGCCTCTGAACCTGTCCAAATGTAGCCAGTGAAGATGTCCGGGTTGTCCGTTTCCAATTTCTCGCCACGACCTTCAATTAACGCCCCTTTGAACTCCTCAAATAATGGCTGGAGGACATGTGACTCTATGTGCTCTGTTGCTTCAGGGTTCTCGGGTAAAAACGGGTCCAGCAAGGCTTTGTTTCTACCCGCTGTGTATGTCCGTCTTTGAACTTGAAGTTGTTGAATGAGTTTGTCGAATCCCCAGGTATCCATTCTGACGCCGACACTGCCGATCAACGAGTTTTTATGGGCATACACTTTGTCTGCCGAGGAGCTGATGTATAAACAAGCCGACGCACACATTTCACCTATTGAAAAATAGACCGGCTTATTGGTGGTTTCTCTCATGGACATTAACGTCCTATGTAATATCTCGGCCTGCACTGGGCTGCCCCCCGGTGAGTTCGCTTCAATCAAAATGGCATGAGCCAATGGATCTTTCATGGCTTTTCTTATGCTTTCTGACAGGATAGTTCCATCAGCTGTCGGACTGCCTCTCTCTACGGCTCCCTCCAGTTGTATGAGCGCTATGTGCGGAACCGGCATGTTGAAATAGTGGCTTCGGTATATGGTTTGACCGACCGCGAACAACACACCAAAAACAATGAAACCGACCTTAATCCGATTTAGGTTGTGAATAGACCGGTATCGCTGCGTAAACTCTTTGAGGTTTTCTCTCAATGACTTTGGTTCTTGATTCTTCTTTTTAAATATCCGCATGTTATTGATTACCTATGTCTGTTTAAAAGCGTTGGAATTCACGCATGATAGTGGTGGTTAACAGGATGCATAAACCGATGAAAAATAGGGGTAAATATCGCCAAAATTCGCCATCAATGATGGGGACTACAAGGAAGACCCATAGTGAAAAGAGAATGATGAATATCATGCGAAAGGCCATGGCCGCTATTTTCACGTTGTGCTGTGTAAAGGCATAGATTCGTTTGCGATATTCGTAGTAAGAATCACTCATGAACGCGAAGATAAGCACCCCGCCTAAAAGAAGCCATTCCATGAGTACGTTCAGTCGAAGTATGCTGCGATACCACCACATCTTTGTGTTATCCACCAGCCGCTCTGATATGCCTGCGATAAAGACCCCGGACCCATTGGTCTTTTCAGGTTTGATATAAAATCTATCAATGACATTGGAGATGCCCGTATCGACCATCGTCGTCTGGTATTGACCGTTTACACGGTCGAACACTATTTCTGATTGCTCTTCGGTCATTGTCGACTGGACAATGGACACTTCATCGATGACGTCGGCTCTAAATTGCTCTGCTGACATACCAAACCAGCAATACAACAAAGAGAAGAACCAGATCATAAACCCCAACCTTACCCACGGGTTTAGTATGGTGACACCATCACCGAGTAGGGCTTTGTTACCTTCGTCGATAAAAGATTGGGTATCATGCGCCATGAGCAGCCTCCAATATCTTTTCAGGTTTGAGTAACAGGTCTAACAAATTCACCGAGCGAGGATCTTCGAAGGCGTAAGGTGCGATACCCATTGTATTGAGTTCAGGACGACCGAAGAGTTGAGGGAGCAGTAACAGGCTCAGTTGGCGACAATGTTTCTCGCTCTCTGAGGTTAGTTTTCTGTCAATGACTTCCATGCAACATACGCGGCTGGACGTAGCAAAGTCTGAAAATGAACAGCGAATCGGGTCCCAGATTAGGTCGCAGCCTGCCTTTGTGTCTTCTGATGTGACCATGACTTTGAACAGTTCTGAGGTTCGGTCAAACACTTTCAGAAAGATGTGCTTGAATGCGATTTCCTTGCCGTGTTTCTCATAGTGCTCATCCCATGTGTCGGCCATCTCTTGCAATACCACGTCAAGTAAGAGTTGTTCTTCTCCTTCATTGAAAGAAGCTGGCACAACGTCACCGAATAACCTCACTACTCGCATTTGAACCTCACCAAGAGATGGCCAAATAAACGCCTGATAATTCAATCGCTCGCTCAACTCTTTATCGATCGTTCGATTCAGATAAACGCTGGCAGTAATTTTTTTGAATTTGGTCGATACTTTCATAATCTTTCCTTAACGTGGCTCTACAGGCAGGCGGAGTAGGGTTTTATTTCCATTTGAAAAGCTGCATATAGCTTGCAAATTGGGTAAGGCCGATACCATGAACGGTGGAAATAAACTGCGCTCTTCTGATGACTCACGTACACCAGAACCTGAATTGAATGAAGAGACGGAATCTTGTGTTGAGGCGCTGTTTGAAATCATCTTTTGATGCTTTCTTAGATCGGCTGCCCCCATCTTTTCTGATACATATTCACGAGTTACTTTGCCTTCACATCGCATGGCGATGGTATTGGCACACAGCTCGGTTACCCTATCGGCGGTCGCTTGCGAGGTTTTTTCTACGATGTCGGGCATGGACTGGGTACTTAAGTACAGTTCGTATTTGGATTGTCGACCGACGGCGAGTAAATTTAGTATTGGATCATTAAGCGCGTTATGGGCTTCATCAACCATAAAGCAAACCTCTGGCTCTTCTCCTGTACCAAAGTTATAACGTTCAGCTGACGATGCCGCTGCAGCTGCCGACACAAGCTTCGATAAGGTGCCTGAAATCACTGGGTCTGTTAAACCGTCTGTGGCGCAGTACAGCACTCCACCTGTGTTTGATAACTCGCGTAAATTGACGACGTTCGGTTGGTTGTCCGATAAATTATTTAAATCAGGGGACAACAATGTATCTAGAGGCGCCGAGCAAAGTTGTTCCAGAATTGCATTCAATGAGCCAGTTTTGGTGCTCACTTCAGATGATTTTTTATGGAAGGCGTCAATGATCCCTGAAAGTTGAGAGCAAGGTTTGTCTTTGGCCATGACATCGGAATAATACATGATCATATTTTCAAGCCAGTCTTGCGAGCCCATGGCCTTGATGCGACCGTTCATTTGGGCTTTCCAGTCCACACCTATTTCTTGACTGAAGTACGTTTCACACGTTTTCTCTACCAGACGAACTAGACCTTCACGCAGGTAGTAATGAAGGGTACGAAGTGTGAGTCGTTCACCGATGTATTCCGCTGCCTGAGTAATTTGGTTTACACGTTCCCAACAGAATTGTTTAAACACTTCCCCAGAAGAGCCGCCCGTTGGAATACATTCAACGACACGGGTTGCCAGTTCCGATGTTCGGTTATAGTTGGCTAGGCAATCAACAACGACAGACTCAGATGGCCGTGCGGGGGCAAAATAGTAGAACTGGTCCCCTTTACCCTGACGCTCCATCTCTGCTTTCAACCCATTTCGCATTTCCGGCGTATTTTTTGGGTCGATGACGATGAGCAAGCATTTTCGCTTTGACCACAGTTTGTTTAATGCGATTAACTTCAACAATGTTGTTTTGCCTGAGCCTGGAACGCCGTAGATGATTGTGTGTGCGCGGCCTACATCATAATGCACAGTCACATCTTTCTCGTTGCCCAAGGCCATGAGGAATGGCTCCCCACCTAATGCTTCGTTCAGATCAGGGTTATAGGGGATAAACTTCCTTAAATATAAAGGCACTTTTTGGTCGCGGCGTGCAGAAGGGAGGGCGTTGATTTTATACATATTGATGGCGTGCTCAGGCCCCCAATTAAAGCCGGTCCCTAAGTACATACGGTCTTTGTATTTCTCTGCCTTCTTTCGAGTGTCTTCCAAAGACTCTATATCCAGTTTGTTTGAACACAATCGAGCCTGCATCTTTAGAATTGGCCATGCTTCAGAAGATCGTTTGGCGGCCATGACAAAGCTGGTGGCCATACCTAACCCTGTCAGCATCACCGTATCGGGAGCCGGTGTCTCAGTGAATAGGTTGTACAATGCTTGATATCCACCAGCGACACTGAAAAAAGCACCCGAAGCCAGCCATGCGCGAGCTTGTTGTATCTCAAACACTTCACGGAAGTAGTCTTGAATATCGTCATACAGGGGTTTTGTCTTTGACTTAAACATCAGAAGCGACTCCATTAGCAATTAAGTTCAATTCTTTGGCGAGGTTTGAATCTAAAATTAACTTCTCTTGCTCGCTGTTAATGGTGAGCTTTCCTGCAAAGAAATCGAGGTTATCCATACGCTCTGGCCTACCATAGTCATTGAAATTTTTAATTTGATCTAAGAACAGTTTTTCGCCCACACCGAACAGTTCTGCGAAGGCTTTGACGCAACTGCTGTCCAACTTGATGTGCTCTGTCGCGTCAATGCCCAATATTTTCCCTGGCTCTATGTCATCTCCGAAGCGGTCAAAAAAAGCCGTCGTATTCATTTCCATGTTGGTCATCTCTACAAGACAGAGAACCCACGTTTTGTGCGCGTAGATCGCATTTCTTGAGCTATAGCTGACAATGGAATCACCATCGGTCTTACCATTGGATAGCGCCCATGCCATCACATAACATAGGGTTCTTAGGTCTTTATCAGACACATTTTTTAAAGCGGAAGCTCTTTGCGGTGCTTTCTGTGTTTGGGACTTACGCCCTTTAGCTGCGGTGGCTAGAGGTTTGGACGACGGTGCCTGAACTGGTTTGTCGTCAGCTGCGTTGATGTTCATGCCATCCCATACACTAGGTGCCGCATTGTTTTCTTCCACCGACTGATTTGTTTCATTTTCGAACACGATTGTTGGCGCACTTGTCTTTGACGGTGAGTTTGCCTTTGTGGTGTTCGTCTTAGTCGCTGCTTTTTTCGTCGCTGCTTTTTTCGTTGCTTGAGGTTTGGGTGCTGGTTTCTGTGCAGGGACGTTGTTTTGAGCAGGAACGTTTTTCTGTGCAGGAACGTTTTTCTGAGCAGGTGTCGCTGTTGCAGGCTTCCCATTGTTGCTCGTGTTGGCCGGTGCTGGTGCATTGATCTGCTGCGGGGTCGTTGTCGGTGATTGATTTTCAGCAGCTTGCATGAGTTCTTCAGGTGGTTTTGGTAGCCCCGGCAAATTCAATGAACGAGCTTTATTACGATTTACTTGGGAGCCTTGTTCTGGGTCCAAGTTATAAAGGGTCTGAAATGGGTTATCTTTTGGCTCGGTATAATCCAAGCTGCCTTTGGCGTCGATTGTTAAGCGTTCGCCCATGCTAGAAAATTCGATGTAACAGTCTTTAAGGTTAGGTGGGCGTAATTCACCTTCGAAGACCAAATCTGGATAACTGATACGAACGATATCAACTTGTCGCATCTTCCCTTGCTTCGCTGTAAATGTGAGCCTCACAAAGTCTGACTCTTCATGCATCGGCTCCACAATACCTAGCTCTTCCATCTCCTGAACCACGATACCAATGTTGGATTCAATTCTGGCTAGGTGACCCGAGTTGCTAGAATTAGCGTTCATGTGGCTGATGATGTCTTGCACGCCATTTCTGTAATCGAGGTATACCTCCCCATCAATGACATACATGCGAGCACCGATTTCATTGACTTTGTTCCAACGGTTTTTTCGTAAATCTCGGATGGCCGAGATAATGCCGTGACTCTTACCGGCTTTACGCTGTCCGATGAGTTTGTGGAATTGGGTTCTACGATCTCGTTCGGCACTGAGCGCATCGGCACGGCGCAATGGTTTCTCGATATACCCTTCCTTACGGGCATAGTTCTGCAGCGCGTCAATGATTGGTCCTGAAAGGTTATCGTTAGATTGATATAACCAGCGCTTTGCTGTGTCACTCAGTACTCTGTCTAATAACAGCACTGACAGCTTTTCATGGTAATGATTAGCACGGCGTGGATTCCAGCTAACGGTATAGCGGTCAATACCGTATCTTTCACTGAATTCGTAAATGGTTTCAATTTGTGGGTTCCAGGTGGTATCCAGCTCTTTCCCCGAAACCCTCATGTCAGAAATGACTTTCCCTGCATCATGCAACAAACCTGTTAACCATGCGGCAAAGCGCCATCGCGGTTCTCGTAGCATCTCTTCATCTTGGAATCCGATAGCCAAAGGTCGAGAGCCCTTCGACATTCTTAAGGTCATTAAGGCAACATCTAATGAATGACGAAGTAGGCCGCCAACTTCATTGTGATGATGGTACTCACTAGCAGGCAGTAGGTGGAAAAATGAAATCACAGAACGGATCGCATGCATGTACGTGTTCATAAAGCATGGAGTCAGGCTTTTATCTGTACCTTCGAGCATGCCTACGGCAAGGAAGGTTTCCTTAATAATGCCTCTATAAGCGAATAAAATGTCCCCCTCCGTTAAGACAGGGACACCATCTGGCGTCGGCGGGTATTTGATCATGCTTGCGACTTCTTTCTGCAAGCGAGTAATCTCCTGCTGCTGCTTCAAAATAGTTTCACTGGCGAACTCCTCATGCAGCTCACCAGTTTTCAAGCGCAATTTCTCTTTTACGATAATTGCACTTTGAGTTAATTTTGATCTGACGCCATCAAACATTCGCATTAAGCTGATTCCTGTAGTGACTCATCGGATTTTTGAGTTATTACGGCTTGAATTTCTTCCGCACTCAGTGGGTCTTCGTCTTCGCCTAATATCTCAGCGCCACCAGCATGAATATCCACCGGTTCTGCTTCTTGCTCAGTTTCAGCTTCATTCAATGGAGACGACACGTTATCTGGCTGCTCATCGGTGACCTCTTCAACCACCTCTACTGGTTTCAACTTTTGATTGATTTGTTGATTAACGCGTTGGTGTGTTGTGCCGCGACCAGTGTCTAGCGAGCGAAGTTGGTTGGTAATACGGAACACGTCGTTAGAGAAGCGCGACATCGTAGAAGCGAGTTTGATTTTCGCGTACTTGTAACGTTCTTCGTCGACATCGCCTACCATCCAAAGTACTTCCATGACCGCCATCGAGTTGTCGAACTTTCGAATGACCTGCAACACACGTTGGAAGACAGGGTGGGTCACATCGATGACGACTTTGTGGTTATCTGGTACTTCGATTTCAGGAAAAGGTACATTGCGATTTTGTTTGCGGTATTTACGCTTCACTGCATCAGCCTGTCTTGCAAACTCACCTTGACCTTCTTCCAAATGTTCAAAGTTGGTTTCAAAGATAGACACTACCGCATCACGGTTTTCATCGTTGTCTTCGGTGGACTCGTACAACGTCGCAATTCGTTGTGTTGCGCCAACCAATTGACCGCCTTTTTGACCTAAGTAGCGGTACATTGTCTCGCTTCGACACACGATTGAAACGGGGATGTGGCGTCGCATTTGCTTAAATTCAGCCATGGTGATTCTCCTTAGAGATTGATGAGTTCTGGGTAATGGTCAGCGATGACCTTTTCTAGCTCGCCTATTTTTCGGTTGTATTCCCTGCTTAGTGGGAGCCCTCTATCTGCAATGAAAATGCTGAGTAATACGCGTCGTTCCTCTCGAAGCGTTTTATAGCGCTCCCTTAATCCGAGGTAACGTCGTGTGGGTGGACTGATAATTTGCTTAAATGTTAGGAACAGCTTTAATTCCCAATCCCTCATGTATTTTTTACATTGTGATTTGGAAAAAGGGTGGGTCAGCACTTTGTAGGGAATCTTGTTCTCTGACTTGTTCTCGTACTTCGTCGCGAACTTAGGAATTTCATAGTATTTCTCTGAATTCGGAATCTTCTTATCGGGATCAAAGTGATACGCCTTCTTTTTTGTTGTTTTGTTTAAGCGGCTCATGTCACGCATTCGAAGTTCAAAACACATCACCTTCTCCCAACCGTCCCTGTCTTTGGTGTAATACTTAGTCCCAATCAATACATGGCCTGTATTGGCGAACGTGCTTCTACGGTGGTAAGAATTGTCTTTGATAATTCTATGGTTCTGTTCGAGCTGAGGTTTTCGGTAATACTTGTCAGCCAAGTCTTCCATTTCGGCTATAAGTTCACCGGCTTCGGCATAGACCGCCTTCAGTTCCATTGCATTACGTTTTAGGTTCTTGGTGATCAAACCCAATTTTAGACCTGCATGGATATCGTCTTTTTTAACTTGAACATCAGCCTCAATGTCCTCAGTAAGAACATCAACTTCGTCTGTTTGAACGTCAAGGACATCCGTCTGTTCATGCATAAACCCTGTCTCCTTCCCAAATGGGGTATTGGTTGATACTGCATGAATTAAATCGACGTTTTTTCAAATAAGGGACGAATTTTCGCTAATAGATTTCAGAATTGGTTTCCGAATAGGGCCGGTATGCGGGTGTTTACGTTGGTATGAACAATGGTTCAATCATGAAAGTCGTATGCACGAATTTGAATTTGTTTAGCCTAACGCTTTGTCTCGCTATGACAGGGAAGGGGACTAGACATGACCAGCGTTCGTGGAATTCAGCTGGTGACCAACGATTCGAGCTCGTGCAGTCGCTCAACTCAATTTCTCTGAATGACATTGGAACTAATGACTTTCCACCAGCTCCTCGGCTGGGACCCCGGCGGATGACCAGCACCCAAGAATTTGTTCCGGCGCAGATGTCGATTCCCATGTCTTGCACTGACACGGGATGATGTGTCCCGGCACCAGCGCCGGTTTATCACCCGAGAACCTGCTGGTCACGAGTATCACCTGGGCCTCACTGGTATGAAAATCATCAAACTCAATGTCATTGCCTAACACTGAATGCAATAAACCTGGCACCAGCTCCTCGGCTGGCCAGTCCCCAGGTGTTCGCTCCGGCGTAGATTCCGATTCCCACATCTTTGAATGACATTTCAGTTGCGAGCCAGCCACCAGCGCTCAGTTTTCTGCTGGTCATCAGGACCTCGACGTTATCTACCTGTTGGACAGGCACTGGGAGATGAACATTTCTGGGCCGAATGTACTCTTAGGCTTTTTAATCAGGCAATGACTACCAATGGTGTCCGTGGCTTAAGACTTGTCTGTATGTATTCAGTAAGCTCAAATAGAAATTAATGGTCGGTAAGTAAACTTCCATCTTAAGCACAACCCCAACATCTTAGCCTGACTGTCGGTATTATGATCAGGCACCAGCGTCGGTTTATCACCCGAGAACCTGCTGGTCACCAGGCGATGCTGGTAGCAAAAACTGAAACTCAATGTCATTGCCTGACACGGGATGTTATGACGCGGCACCAGCGTCGGTCTTTCCCCCGAGAACCTGCTGGTCACAAGTATCTCCGGGGCTCGCTGATAAAAAAACTGAAACTCAATGTCATTGCCTGACACGGGATGCAGTAAACCCGGCACCAGCTCCTCGGCTGGGAACCCGGCGGCTGGCCAGTCCCCAGGTGCTCGCTCCGGCGTGGGTAACGATTCCCATGTCTCGCCCTGACACGGGATGTTATGACGCGGCACCAGCGTCGGTTTATCACCCGAGAACCTGCTG
>NZ_MCYD01000136.1:0-382 GCF_002876325.1 Vibrio sp. 10N.261.52.A1 | reverse complement strand
ATTTAGAGCGTGCAGAAACGTCGCCTGAGATCTTCAATGCTCGTGATGTTGAAAAGTACCACTCAGATCTTCGCGTGATGCACGCAGAACTGGCTTCACTGAAAGCCGATTTACAGAAAGTGAATTGGGCGCAAGAGAAGAAAACAGTGCGAGCAGAGTTTGATGGGCAAGTATCGATTGTGAACATTGCTGAAGGCTCTGTCATGGGCAACATGCACCTGTACAACACCAGCAAAAAGTTCTTAGAGATGCGTATCTCAGACCAGACTTACGGTTACGTGCAAGTGGGCGATTTTGCGGAATTCTTTGTCGATGCATATCCGGGTCACGTGTTCCGTGCCAAAGTACACAGCTTTACGGCAGGCACTGGTGAATCAAGTAT
>NZ_MCYD01000135.1:0-278 GCF_002876325.1 Vibrio sp. 10N.261.52.A1 | reverse complement strand
ATCGCCAGGCTTTAAATTTTTAGAATCGTTTTTAAACGGTTCTTGAATTGCTGATATAGCTCAGCCCGGTAGAGCGCACCCTTGGTAAGGGTGAGGTCCCCAGTTCGAGTCTGGGTATCAGCACCACTATTTAGTTGATTTGATTAATCAAGTTAACAACAGAATTTGTTTGACGACCATAGCATTGTGGACCCACCTGATTCCATGCCGAACTCAGAAGTGAAACACAATAGCGCCGATGGTAGTGTGGGGCTTCCCCATGTGAGAGTAGGACATCG
>NZ_MCYD01000134.1:0-1898 GCF_002876325.1 Vibrio sp. 10N.261.52.A1 | reverse complement strand
ATCCCTGAACTATTTATATAAACAAGACAACCGATATAAACAAGGCAACCTGTTACGAGGTTGCCTTTTTCATTCTTGCCTTTTGAAGCTTGAGACTTAGTAGTCTAGCGTACCTCGGATTGGGTAATGGTTGTTTGGATCGCGAATCCAGGCTAAACCGCGAGTTAATGCACCAAGCTCTGGTCTTACAAATGGGTTGTTTGATAGATCAACGACATGGACATTGCCGTGCTCATTGACGACAAATAGCCCTGGCTCTGCAAAGTTATGGTCCGTTTCTGCTTCAGAACGCGGTAGAGAAATATAAAGCCCTAACGTCTTCATTTGTTGCTCACTTAGACCATAAGCAATCGGGAAACTGATATCGAGCTTTTCTAGATGTTGCTCTAATTGTTGTTTTGAATCGCCAGAGACAGCCAAAATATCAACGCCTGCATCGCTAAAGGCCTGTTTGTAGGTCTCAATTTCGTTAAGGTATTTGGTGCAAAGCGGGCAATGCTTACCACGATAGATAAACACCGCTTGCCATGTTGCATCACCTTGAGGCTGACCTAGCGTAACTTTGGTCCCATCCAAGGTTGTGGCTTCTAATGTAGGGAAAGTGTCACCGGCTTTGAGTTTCTGTGAGTATGTCATCTCGACTCCTTGAATTGGGTTTACAACTAAGTAGATAAAAAGATAAGCCACTAGGAAACCAGTTGCAACTGGTATACTTTTAGTAACCTAGTTATGGGCGTGAGAATGTCTACCTCGTCTGGATGAAAACGGCAAAGCATTATTCTGCATCCGCCTTAGCCATCAGTTCAGATAGGATTTGTTTATAACCTTCAACTGGGTGCGCCCCAGAAACGCCAGACTCACGGTTGAAGACGACCGTTGGCACACTTGAAACACCCATTTGCTGCCATTGTTTCTCTGCGTTACGTATCGCACTACGTTGCTCCGCATCATTTAGCCAGCGCATTCCTTCTTCAGGGTCAAGGCCTACAAAGATTAGCTCTTGCTTGAGAATCTCGCGGTCAGAGACGTCTTTCTGCTCACTGAAAAATGCGGTAAATAAACGCATTTTTAGTTCAGTCTGCTTGCCCAAACTCTTGGCGTAATCAAGCAGAAGGTGTGCGTCAAATGTGTTCACCATCTTCATGTCATCAAAGTAGTTAAACTTGAAGCCATGCTCCGCGCCAATGCTGGCGATACGAATACGCGCGTTTTTACTTTCCTCTACGCTACTGCCATATTTACGTGCAACGTGCTGACGAAGGTTTTCTCCCTCAGCAGGCATATCCGGATTGAGCTCAAAAGGTTGCCATTCAATCTCGATGCGGTCTTCAATGCCAAGCTCTTTAATAGCGGCTTGTAAGTGGTTGTAACCAATAATGCACCAAGGGCAAACGACATCACTAATAATGTCGAGTTTAATCATATTACTCATGATGATTCCTTATTAGAAAGCACTGTTGGCGTTACGCAAACAGTGCCTTGAATGGTGTTAGATTAATTACTGTAGGTTTAGATTAGCGCTCGCTAGGATGCGTCCAAGCATATTTTTGGAATGGCGCATCTGGTTCAGTATGTGCGATTGCGTTTGTGAAGTTTGAGATAAGCTTCGCAGACAACCCCGTAAGTACTTCAAGTGCTTGACGTTTGGTGAAACCTGCATCTAGGAAGTCTTGCAGTCTTTCATCACCAATATGTCCGCGATTATCAAGTAGCTCTTTGGTAAAATCATGCAACGCTTGTAGCTTCACATCAGGAACTGTAGTACCTTCGCGCAGCGCTTCAATCACTTCATCTGGCATTTTGCCTGCTTTCATCATCCATGTATGCCCTGGAACGCAGTAGTGACAGTTGTTCTCAAAGTTTGCTGTCATGAAGACTACCTGCTGCTCTAGCGGGCT
>NZ_MCYD01000133.1:0-1057 GCF_002876325.1 Vibrio sp. 10N.261.52.A1 | reverse complement strand
GACTGAATTTTTACAGTTTGATGAAATAGTATCTAAAACGAATACAAATTTGACTACTTTCATAGTGCATAACTAACCTAATTTCCCCTTAGATTTGAAATGTTACAGCATCACTTATTTACAATGTAAATGCTAAAATGCCAAAAAAACGCCGGAACGATTGAAATACAACCATAGATTACGGTCTATGTGATTTTCATTCTAAATTACAGGCGAATCACGCAAAAAATAACAATACATGAAAATTGGAAGTTCGATTTGAGAAAAGCGATTCGATACCGAACCATTTCAAAGCAATCAGCACCATTGAATAATGGACAAGCTAAATCACAACCGGAAGAATGATCATGGTGTAAATGACGAATTCTACAATTGATAAACTGATATTATGAAGCATGATCAAGGTTCATCGTCGCCAATATTGATCCGAATGAATGTCTATTCAAAATGATCAACTTCCGGAAAAATGATCAAGTAGATATCGTTCCGGAAGCATATATTTTTGGACCTAACTTACGGACAAATGCTTTTGGAATGGGGATTCAAGGCTTATTAGGCCTCATTGCTAGGAAATTCAATCGACACAAGATGGGAATACAGAAACATGACAATTTCATGATCATGCTTCCTACCTTTGATTAGGTGTCTTTTAAAATGAGAGGCAACCTGTGATAAATCAATATTGAATGGATTTTGTACGAAACAGGGCAGGAACAATGAAAATCACGACTTGCTTGATCATTGTTCCGATAAATTGGTCGCCAAAAATATCCACATTGCCAGCAAATAAGTACTTCGAAACAAAGTAGACAAAGATCGGCTGTGGATAAGCTGTATAACCATAATGATCATGCTTTCGAATCAATAATGATCATGCTTACAATGACTTAATGATCATCGTTCTCACTCGCTGTGATCATGCTTTCTTCTGTTTTATGATCATAGTTTCGAGTAACTTATGATCATGCTTTCCAAGCGCATTTTATTTAACACTTTAAATTCAGCAACTTAAAAGCGAACTTACAGCCAGATCATTAGATCACTTAATCATTTAAGA
>NZ_MCYD01000132.1:0-250 GCF_002876325.1 Vibrio sp. 10N.261.52.A1 | reverse complement strand
GTAGCCGGATTGCTGCGATAGAGACTTAACCCCGCTAGGCGAAAGCCTTGCGGGGTTTTCTTTTATCTGGAGTTTGGGTTTTCTGGATACTCAACACGCCCTCATAAGTTGAGTTATTTGCTGTCTACGTAGCTAATCGAGTTAATGAACCACTCTTTGTCGCCTTCCGGTGTTTTTACCGTAAATTCATCATCCACTTCTTTCTTAAGTAGAGCTCTAGCCATTGGCGAGTCGATAGAGATATAACCTT
>NZ_MCYD01000131.1:0-1428 GCF_002876325.1 Vibrio sp. 10N.261.52.A1 | reverse complement strand
CTCCAAAGGAGCCTTTAATTATGGTCCTGATGACTATTCGCTTATGTTTTTATTTTAAAATGCTTCTTCGAGCGTTGGTTCACTCTTTTTTTCAGCTTGATTCTCATAGGTTTCCACCTCTTTCAAACGCGCAGTGAAATGCCTTAGTACTGGTGGTTCATAAACAAAATCGAGCCCTTTCACTTTGCTCGCGTTCTCTTTTACTTTTTCGAACGCTTCAATAATGAAGTCCATATGCGTTTGAGTGTAAGTCGCGCGTGGAATGGTTAGGCGCAATAGCTCAGCAGGACATGGATGCTGCTCACCTGTTGCTGGGTCGCGCCCTTGCAGCAAGGAACCAATCTCAACGGCTCGGATTCCCGCGACTTTGTACAACTCACACGCTAAAGCATGGGCTGGGAACTGACCTGCCGGAATGTGTGGAAGCAATTTACCCGCATCAACAAACGCAGCATGACCGCCCGCTTGTTGGCACACAACACCAATCGCTTCCAAGCCATCAACCAGGTATTGCACCTGACCGATGCGGTACTCCAACCAATCTTGGCGCATTCCATCGTATAGCCCAACCGCAAGGCGCTCCATGGCACCACCCTCTAAGCCACCATAAGTCGGGAAGCCCTCTTGAACCACACACAAGGTTCGGCACTCTGTGTACACATCCATGAAGGAGTCGTCTTTAAAGCACAACAAACCGCCCATTTGCACCATCGCGTCTTTCTTAGCGGACATGGCTAAGCCGTCTGCATATTTGTAGGACTCACGAGTGATTTGTTCGATAGTCCAATCTTGATAACCCGGTTCACGCTGCTGAATAAAGTAAGCATTTTCAGCGTAGCGAGCCGAGTCCATGATGACGGGAATATCGTACTTCTGCGCGATTTCATACACGGCTTTGAGGTTAGCGATAGAAACAGGCTGTCCACCAGCCGAATTGCATGTAATGGTGCTCACAATGTAAGGAACGTTGGCAGCACCCGCTTCTATGATCGCCTCTTCCAATTTGACGATATCGAAGTTTCCTTTGAAGTCTGCATTCACGGAGGTATCAAACGCTTCTTTGGTGTAAACGTTCTTCGCAACACAACAATTCACTTGGGTGTGGCCCTGCGTGGTATCAAAGAAGTAATTCGACAAAGCGACCATTTTGCTGCGGTCTAGCCCCTTTTCCATCTCACGCTTTTTGATTAGCACCGGGATGTAAATCTGCTCTGCACCGCGACCTTGGTGAGTAGGAATAGTTAGCTCGTAGCCAAAGATATCTTTCACCGCATTCGACAGTGCGTAGTAACTACGACTGCCGCTATACGCTTCATCGCCCATTAACATTGCCGCTTGCATACGTTGGGTAATTGAACCCGTGCCGCTGTCGGTCAGCAGGTCGATGAACACATCATCGCTATCGAGTAGAAATGGGTTCATACCCGC
>NZ_MCYD01000130.1:0-525 GCF_002876325.1 Vibrio sp. 10N.261.52.A1 | reverse complement strand
GATTAAGTACCTGATACTCAGAGAAAATTTATAAAATCCAACTGCATATTTTCAACGTATTGCAGTCTGAGTAACGTCATTCTTAACATTGAAAATGGAGATTCAATATGTCAGAAGTGACACAAGAACCAACGCATTATCGCTTGTTAAACGTATTAAAGGCCATTGGGCCATACTTGAGGGAGCCGCAATCAGAAGAAGGTCACTATATTTTTGATTGCTTATCAGTGTGTGTGAACGATAAAAAATCACCAGAAGAGCGTGAGTTCTGGGGCTGGTGGATGGAGTTGGACAAGTCGGAAGAGGGGTATTCGGCGAAGTACAACATTGGTAAATACAACATTGAAGGCAAGTGGGATTCATTACCTCTGCCTAAAAAGGCGGTTGCTGAGGTCACTAGAACTCAAGAAGCCTTCCACCAAAAACTGGTTGATGAACTTCAAAGTAAGTTTGAAATCAGCATCCAATTGGACGAAGAGTCTGTCGAATTCGTCTGATTTTAAAGGTTACTCTTCTATATAAAGT
>NZ_MCYD01000129.1:0-293 GCF_002876325.1 Vibrio sp. 10N.261.52.A1 | reverse complement strand
CCCTTTGTAGTCAAGAAAAGTTATACAATCGTAATAAATTGCAAACTACCCTTTAAATACATCAAGTTAGATCAATTTTTTACATTTTCAGATTTATCCCGGCTATTGTTGTTAAAGTTTCACACACACACTTATCCACAATTTTGGTGGATAACTAAAGCAAAGCCAAATCCAATAAGGCATTCAAGAAAGTAAAGTTTTTTATCTGATTTTTTTCTGTGATTTTTTATTGACAGAAAAAAGGAGTCTTATTAGAATTCGCGTCGCTAACAAGCAATTCCCCCTTAGTTCAG
>NZ_MCYD01000128.1:0-480 GCF_002876325.1 Vibrio sp. 10N.261.52.A1 | reverse complement strand
TCTCCAGTTCTAACCTCTTCAGCTCTAACCTAAGTGGCTCTGACTATATGATTGGTACGGCATTGGCGTTACTGATTGTTATCGTGAGTATCAGCGCGACTTTGGTGATCTCGCGAAAAAGAGAGATTCTGAAATCGAGTGACTTGGGAACGCAGAAGCAGGCACTCGAAGCGCAACTGAGCGAGAAGAACCGCGCCATTAAGCAGCAAAAACGTCAATTGCAGACCATGTTCAACGAATTGAAGAAACAAAAAGGCCAAAAAAGTTCGAACAATTTACAGTTAGCCTGTGCACTATTTGGCTACACGCCAAGCTCTATTCCTAATCAGAAAAGTATTAAGGTGAGATATAAACAACTATCAAAGATTTACCACCCTGATGGTCAGGGATGTGACGAAGAAATGAAACGTTTGAACAGTGCGCTAAAAACGATCTTACAAAGTGTTACGAAATCGTAAACAATTACACACCTTTATCTCT
>NZ_MCYD01000127.1:0-332 GCF_002876325.1 Vibrio sp. 10N.261.52.A1 | reverse complement strand
AGAACTGGAGAGGTTAGATTGCACTTGGTTAGATTGCATTTGCTGAGATGCTCCCTGACTGTTGTCTATTTCAGAGGCGATACCCTCGTCGAGCTGTTCGATTGAAGAGATCTGTTTTGCACGTTGTTGGTTGAACTGTGCTTCAAGAACACGGTTGTAGCCATCTTCCGCGTCTGGGTTGTTTGGCAACGCTGCTTCATACCAAAGTTGTGCGGAGTCTAGTGGGCTGAGTAGCTCGTGTTCTGGGGAAGATTCGTAGAGCTTGGCGATTTCTAGTGTCGCTCGCTTGTTCCCTTGCAATGCGGTTTTGATAAACCATTCCAAGGCTAATT
>NZ_MCYD01000126.1:0-22693 GCF_002876325.1 Vibrio sp. 10N.261.52.A1 | reverse complement strand
CACTTGCGGGGCTTTCTAGTTAATTTAGAAAAGAGCTAATTACTTACCAGCTTCTTTGTCTGCTTTAACTTTAGCGATTACTTCGTCTGCCACGTTTGTTGGACATGGAGAGTACTGTAGGAATTCCATAGAGAATTGACCACGGCCTGAAGTAATAGTACGTAGGTGACCGATGTAACCAAACATTTCTGATAGTGGTACGTCAGCTTTGATACGTACGCCAGTAGCGCCAGCTTGTTGATCTTTGATCATGCCACGACGACGGTTAAGGTCACCGATTACATCACCAACGTGATCTTCTGGAGTGAATACGTCAACGTTCATGATTGGTTCAAGAAGTTGTGCACCCGCTTTAGGCATAGATTGACGGAATGCGCCTTTCGCTGCGATTTCAAATGCGATTGCAGATGAGTCAACTGCGTGGAAGCCACCGTCGAATAGTTCTACTTCAACATCTAGAGTTGGGAAGCCAGCAAGAACACCGTTTTCCATCATAGATGCGAAACCTTTCTCAACTGCAGGCCAGAATTCCTTAGGAACGTTACCACCAACAACAGTTGAAGAGAAAGTGAAGCCAGAACCAGCTTCGCCTGGTTTGATACGGTAATCGATCTTACCGAATTGACCAGAACCACCAGATTGTTTCTTGTGAGTGTAGCTATCTTCAACAGCTTTCGTAATTGTTTCACGGTAAGCTACTTGAGGAGCACCTACTACAAGGTCAACGCCGTATGTACGCTTAAGGATATCTACCTTGATGTCTAGGTGAAGCTCACCCATACCTTTCAGGATAGTTTCGCCAGTTTCTTCGTCAGTCTCAACTTGGAAAGATGGATCTTCTGCAACCATTTTACCGATCGCGATACCCATTTTCTCAGAACCGCCTTTATCTTTTGGAGATACAGCGATAGAGATTACTGGAGTTGGGAAGATCATTGGCTCTAGAGTACATTCGTGCTTCTGATCACATAGAGTGTGACCAGTTTGAACGTTCTTCATACCAACAACAGCGATGATGTCACCAGCTTGCGCTTCAGTAAGCTCGTTACGCTCATCAGCTTGCATCTCAACCATACGGCCGATACGCTCAGTTTTACCAGTTGCAGCGTTAAGGATTGTGTCACCCTTCTTCATGCGACCAGAGTAGATACGGATGAACGTTAGTGCACCGAAACGGTCGTCCATGATCTTAAACGCAAGAGCACGTAGTGGCTCATCAGCAGATACTGTAGCAACTTCACCAGTTGGCTCACCAGTTTCTTTGTCTGTTAGAGGCTGAGGATCAACTTCAGTTGGAGCTGGTAGGTAATCTACTACAGCGTCAAGGATAAGTTGCATACCTTTGTTCTTGAATGCAGAACCACAGAACGTTGGGAAGAATGCGATATCACGAGTACCTTTACGGATACAACGCTTGATGTCTTCGATAGAAGGCTCTTCACCTTCCATGTAAGCTTCCATTAGGTCATCGTCTTGCTCTACAGCAGTTTCGATTAGCTCTTCACGGTATTGCTCAACGTCATCAACCATGTCCGCAGGAACATCAGTGATTTCGTAGTTTTCAGGAAGACCAGTGTCATCCCAAACGTATGCTTTACGGCTTAGTAGGTCTACAACACCAACGAATTCATCTTCGCGGCCGATTGGTAGAACCATTACTAGAGGAGTAGCGCCTAGAACGTTCTTAACTTGGTCAACAACGCGGTAGAAGTCAGCACCCATACGGTCTAGTTTGTTAACGAAGATCAGACGAGATACTTCTGATTCGTTAGCGTAGCGCCAGTTAGTTTCTGATTGAGGTTCAACACCACCAGAACCACAGAATACACCGATACCGCCATCAAGTACTTTAAGAGAACGGTATACTTCAACTGTGAAGTCAACGTGTCCAGGAGTATCGATAACGTTTAGACGGTGATCATTCCAGAAACAGCTTACAGCTGCTGATTGGATAGTAATACCGCGCTCAGCTTCCTGTTCCATGAAGTCAGTCGTTGATTCGCCGTCATGTACTTCACCAGTCTTGTGGATTTGACCAGTTAGCTTAAGGATACGCTCAGTGGTAGTTGTTTTACCCGCATCAACGTGCGCGAAAATACCAATGTTTCTGTATTTCGATAAATCTGCCATTGTCTTACTCTGTTAATAGGATATAAAATGCGCGCAGAGTATATCACAATCTGTGAAGACTGATAGCTTTGCATGCATTTGGGACTAAAAAACTTTGCCTTTTCCTAACATTTAGAAAAAGGCACGCTGTAGAAACAATCTAAATGATTGTTAATTATAGTGCTAACCTAAAGCCCAATCGGCGTTCAAGTTAGACTGAATTGCTGCTGTATAGATTAGCTGAAGTGAGTTCAATTACAACTCATCAAAAGCATTAATTGCCTCGGATAGTTTTTTCACTCCGTGGATTTGCATTCCTGGGATACCACCTTTCGGCATATTAGCTGCAGGAACAATCGCTTTCTTAAAGCCGTGTTTAAATGCTTCATTCAAACGTTCTTGCCCGCTTGGTACAGGACGAATCTCTCCCGCTAGGCCTACTTCGCCAAAAACCACCACATCTTTAGGTAATGCACGGTCTCTGAAACTAGAAAGTAATGCCATAACTAATGCAAGGTCAGCACTAGTTTCGGTTACTTTAACACCACCGACGACATTCACAAACACATCTTGGTCAGCCATTTGTAAGCCGCCGTGTTTATGCAGCACCGCGAGTAATAAAGAAAGACGGTTTTGCTCAAGGCCAACCGCGACTCGACGAGGATTCGCCAATTGGGAGTAATCCACCAGCGCTTGAATCTCAACAAGTAGTGGGCGGGTACCTTCCCATACCACCATCACTGAACTGCCTGACGTTTCTTCTTCGCCACGAGACAAGAATATAGCCGATGGGTTGCTGACTTCTTTTAACCCTTGACCAGTCATCGCAAACACCCCCAACTCATTCACTGCACCAAAACGGTTTTTATGGCTGCGTAATGTTCTGAAACGGCTGTCTGTTCCACCGTCTAACAAAACTGAACAGTCAATAATGTGCTCAAGCACTTTAGGGCCCGCCAGCGTACCGTCTTTAGTTACGTGTCCAACTAGGAAGATTGCTACATTATTCTGCTTAGCAAAACGAGTAAGTGCCGTCGCTGACTCACGAACCTGAGCCACACTACCTGGTGAAGATTGAACATCAGCAACATGCATTACTTGAATTGAGTCGATGACCATGATCTTAGGCTGTTCTTTTTCTGCCACCTGACAGATCTTGTCGACATTGGTTTCAGAGAGCATCTTTAAGTGCTCTTTTGGCAACCCAAGACGTGAAGCACGCATCGCGACCTGCTGTAACGATTCCTCACCGGTTACATATAAAGTAGGAAGTTGAGAAGAAAGCAGACACATGGTTTGTAGCAGTAGTGTCGATTTACCCGCACCAGGGTTACCACCAATAAGAATCGCAGCACCCGGTACCACACCGCCACCAAGTACGCGGTCGAGCTCTTTAAAGCCACTACTAAAACGAGGCACTTCCTGTAGATCAATTTCAGACAGGGTTTGAACGCTAGACTCGGTCGCGCTACCTGCATAGCCAGTTAATCTTTCATTGCGTGCTACCTGAGGTGAAGCGGCTAACCTAACTTCGGTAATTGTGTTCCAAGCACCACACGCATTGCACTGTCCTTGCCAACGTGGAAAGTCAGCACCACAGTCATTACACACATAAGCTCGCTTTGCCTTAGCCATAAAACCTCAATAATTTACCCAGTTACACAATGATGTTGTCAATTTGTGACTTATTTGACCGTACGGGTGCAAATAAACGTTGCAGTCATACCACTTATATTTAAAGATCGATTTAAACTAGTCGATAACATAAATGTACCGTCCATTCTAACAAGAAAAGTATGCAGCAATCTGAAATTCTATCTGTAGCAGAGCGTCTTATCCCGGCTTATCACGCCGAAGATTTCGAATTCCTTCTTTCTCAAATGACAGAAGGTGAATCGCCGTCTCTGAAACTACTCGTTAAAATGGAACTGAATCGTATCATGGCTCCGTGTACAAAGAGCATTGATTTACGCGGACGCATCGAGAATGAGTGTCGTCAATTCACACTCGATGGCCGAAAACACTGGCTCGACGACATCGCTTTAAATGCCTATCAACGTGGTACAAAAAAATTCAAAGGCTACACCGAAGGGGCTTGGGAGCTAGTTATGGCGCCAAGAATTCAGCCTCTGCGTAGTGTGGTTAATAGTGCCTCTCAAAACACCCAAGAGATCACCAGTGCCAACAGCCCTTATGAAGCTGAAGCCATTAACCTAGGTTATGACTTAAAGCGTCAAGAGAACCGACTCAAGATAAGCTCACAAGTTGAGGTCACCACTTCAAAAGGACAAAGCCTACACGGTGTCACGGTCGATATCTCTCCTTCAGGTGCAAAATTCAAAGTACCAAGCGTCTTTCGCTATAATCTAGGTGAAATCATCAGCGTTAAGTTTACCGAGCTAGTTGAGAAGTCACTCGAAACCGATGTAAACCAAGCAGTAGAATTTCGTGTGCTTGGGATTGATGAGTCCTATGAAAATGACGCGGTTAAATTCCTAAGAACCATCAAGGTAAGCGGCAACAATATTGTGGCGCGTTTACTTGATGAGTCTTTAAATAGCACAAGCAAGAAAACCAGCCACGAAAATCAAGATAGAGTTATTCGAACCCGCACTCGAGGTATCGAGCACACCTATCTAAAACACACTTGTAACCTTCCGCTGTTCTTTAGTGGCAGTGAACTCAAGCTTGCACTGCTTACAGATAACAACCATCCGCTATGGCAATACTGGCACGACGAGCGAAACCAACAGGCACTAGGAACTCTGTTCAACGAACAGCGCATGAACTTACTGGCGAAGCCCGGTGTGAAAGGCACCAGCAACGTCATCTATTCATTTACTCATGAACATCAAAATAAGACGCTGTTCTATTCGATGATGTTACCTGAAGCGACTCGTGAACAAAGACAACTGTTCTGGCACATTGGTGGTAAGCGTAAAAGCTGGAAGGCGTTCAAATTCTCTGTATTCGAATTATCAGAAACGGAGCGACAAGCTTTAGCCAAACATTCAGACACGCTAGCGCAAAGCTCAGCACAACTGACGCATTGCGGTATATTGCAAGAGATTGGCGATCACGAGAGTGCTGCGGATTACCTATTGAGTGAAAAACCACGCATTCCAAGCAGTGAACTGAACCGCTTCCGTCACCCACGAACTGTGGTTGGGAACATTCAAAGCATCTATTTTGACTCTCAGACCCGTCGTAAAGAACCGAGATACCAGTTTAAGTCACCGTTGCAACTTACCTCACAAGATGGCGCAGCGGCAAACGGCCACACCTTAGATATCTCGAAACGTGGGTTGAGCATTACTCTTGAACAGCCAATGGTCCTCAAGATCAATGATCCGGTGATCGTGAACTTTAATGAGCTACAGCTTTACGATAAGAACCTGCCATTAAGCACAGTGCCTTATCACGTGATTCGTGTGAGCCCCAATGGCCGAAATGTCCAATTAGTAATTGCTGAGAACGCTAAGACAATGCGTACTATCGCGTTCCTGAATGGGCTTATCGATCAAAACCAAAGCAAGCTGATTAAGAAGAGAGAAATACTGCCAACGAACTCCTTACTTGAGTCGCTGCACAATATTTTGTTAAGCAAGATGGTCAGTAGCCCTATCTTTATTGATAAACCAAGTTCAACACTGCGTTGTAAGATCATTGGTGTGAATTTCCCACTCAATAAACACCTGACTTTATTGGCGAAACTTGGACACAACCAAAAGTTCTCACTGGAGCCTATATTTAAAGGCCACACCAATTCGCTGCTGGCTGAGCCCCTAAAGAGAATCGAGGGTGCAGAGCCTAAACACCACGACGTCTATATCGCTGCGGTGAAGTTCGGCGACAAGATCCAATCAGTACATACTAAGTTGGTGAAAGACTTTGCCTCGGCAAAAGAAAGAATCTTATTCATTAAGAAAGCGCAGCACTTAGGTGATGTGTATGTACTTCGCGTTACGACCGCGCCAATCTTCAATCCATTGACCACCTTATTCCAATCGGATTTAGAAGAGCTTGCTCGTATCAGCATGCACCAAGCGAAGAAGCTAGAAAACGAGATCACCGCGTTTATCGGTTATGGTGAGATAGAAGATATTACCGATGAAGTGTTGATCCGATTGGAGCTAACGCGTTAGTCATAATACTCCATCATCTCTAGGTACAATAAAAAAGAAAAGCAGGCTCAGAGCCTGCTTTTGTGTCTTTGTAATATCACACGATTAAATAATCATGCTGTTGTGAACCTTTACGGTTTCGCCTGCCAGCTGATTTTTTGTTGCTTAGCCAACGCGCCAGACAGGATACACAATACCCCACCTAAGCCAGCATGACGCACAGCAGTTTGAGCTTGTTGCTCGACTTTTGGTTTTGCATGGAAGGCAATACCTAAACCAGCAGCGCCCATCATCACCAAGTCATTCGCGCCATCACCAACAGCAACCGTGTTATGTAGCTCCAACTCATACTCTTCAGCCAGTTCGACTAAAATATCGGCTTTGGTTTGCGCCGCAACTACATCACCCAACACTTCCCCTGTCAATTTACCCTTAACGATTTCTAAAGTATTCGACTGGGCATGATCTAGGTCTAGCGTGTCTTTTAAGTAATCAGAGAAGTAAGTAAAGCCACCCGATGCGATAGCGGTTTTCCAACCCAGTTTGTTAAGCGTATTCACCAGTCCAACTAAGTCAGGCATAAAAGGCAGTGATTGGCGCACTTGCTCTAGAATCGACTCATCCGCACCTTTCAGTGCTCCAACTCGTTGACGCAGGCTTTGTTCGAAATCTAACTCTCCTTGCATAGCACGCTCTGTAATTTCAGAGACCAACTCTCCTACTCCAGCGAGCTTGGCTATTTCATCGATACACTCGATCTGAATCGCAGTGGAATCCATATCCATCACGATCAAACCCGGCTTAGATAAGTCTGGAACTTCGCTAAGGCAAGCATAATCAAGCTTCAAAGCCTGTAGGATTTCTTCATGTGCTGGCGTTAGGTTGCCAGACATTAATGCCACTTCGTAATGGCCAACTTTCCACGTATCTAAAACGGTGTTGTAAATGCCAGTGAAAAAGTCGATGTCATCGAAAGATTGCGGTGATAGGTACTCGCCAAATACAATCCAGTTAGCTTTGGCTTTAGCGAGTTGAGAAGCGAAACGAGTCTCGGGGAGTCGAGTTAATAATGTAGTATGCCTTTTTATCGGCAGATATTTCTGAGCGTCCATGTGTATGATTCCTAATTAACTATGCTAAACGTTAACCTATTGCAATTTGAAAACGCAAGTCTCAATATGTCTTAATCATAACATTTGTTTATTTCAGGCCCCGTGAAACATGAATGAATCATTGTTCTCAATACGTAACGCTTTGCGAATGTTAGCCCTCATTTTGTTGGCTACTATGTTCGTCGTTACGATTAAAAATACGGTCGTGATCAGTAAGGGTAACGAGAAGATCCAAGCGAAACAGCTCGAGACACTTACCAAGCTGCTTATCTCTCAAGCTTCCCTTTCAGCCAGCAAAATGATCGCACAACAAGACCAAGAGCGACTGCTTGACCTGACCAATCAGCTATCTCAAGATCGACTGGTGTTCGATACCACCATCTATGATGCAGAAGGCATTCGACTGGCTTCGAGCGAAAAGGCGCTGTCAGTACGTGAGGTACTCGGCTTAGATACGCCACTTTCAACCGCGAGTATCGGTAGACAGCAGCTAGTAGAGCCAATTTACTCGAAAGAAAACACCATCATTGGTTTTATCCGCGTCACCTTTGAGACAGGTAAAATGACAGCAATATCGGACCACCACTACCGCAAAAGTGATCGCTACATGATCGGTATGGTATTAATGGGCTTCGTCAGTGGTGTGCTGTTTATTATGTTGATTCGAAGAAGACCAACCAAATCAGGCGAGAACTTACTCCTGAAAAACGTAAACTCATAAATAGCGCATTTACGTTATCCAATAAAAAGCCCCGAAGCTCAGGCAACAACGGGGCTTTTATTTATCTGTCGCTCTATCTAATTAGATAAAGCCTTACGCTTCTTGGTCACCAAGAAGCACAGAATCTAAGGCAATTACCATCATGTCATTGAAGGTCGTTTGACGCTCATCTGATGTAGTTTGCTCACCAGTTTTGATATGGTCTGAGACAGTACAAATCGTTAGCGCTTTCGCACCGTATTCCGCACAAACGCCGTAGATACCAGCCGCTTCCATCTCTACACCAACAATGCCGTATTTATCCATCACCTCAAACATTTCAGGGTCTGGCGTGTAGAAAAGTTCAGCTGAGAACAAGTTACCAACTTTCACATCAACACCGCGTGCTTTAGCTGCATCTTCTGCCGCGCGAACCATTTTGTAGTCTGCAATTGCAGCAAAGTCATGACCTTTAAAACGAATACGGTTCACTTTAGAGTCAGTACATGCACCCATGCCGATCACGACATCACGAACTTTGATATCTTCGCTCACTGCACCACAACTGCCGACACGAATGATTTTTTTCACACCAAAGTCTTTAATGAGCTCAGTCGCGTAAATAGAACAAGATGGGATACCCATACCGTGCCCCATTACCGAAACCTTACGACCTTTATAAGTACCTGTGTAACCAAACATATTGCGCACATCACACACCTGAACCACTTCCTCTAAGAAGGTTTCAGCGATGTATTTAGCTCGTAGCGGATCGCCTGGCATTAGTACAACGTCAGCGAACGCACCCATTTCAGCATTAATATGTGGAGTAGCCATTGAAAATATCCTTAATCTCAAAAACAAAAAAGAAAAGAGAGGTTTACCTCTCTTTTATTCATTACCAATTATAGAAAGCTTGCACCGTATTCCATTGGCGATGTACCAAAGTAAGAAGCTAAGCTTTGGCCGATATCAGCGAACGTATCGCGACGACCTAAAGAACCAGCAGGAACCTTTTTACCGTAAACAATCACAGGGATATGCTCACGAGTATGGTCTGTACCTGGCCATGTTGGATCACAACCGTGGTCAGCAGTAAGGATAAGTACATCATCCTCTTTCATCATATCGATGATTTCGTTGATACGACCATCGAAGTACTCAAGCGCAGCAGCGTAGCCTGCAACATCACGGCGGTGGCCGTAAGCTGAGTCAAAATCAACGAAGTTAGTGAATACGATAGTATTGTCACCCGCTTCATTGATCGCTTCTTTAGTCGCTTCAAATAGCGCTGGGATACCCGTTGCTTTTGTTTTCTGAGTAATACCACAACCAGCGTAAATATCAGAGATCTTACCGATTGAGTGAACATTACCGCCCTTCTCATCAACAAGCTTCTGAAGAATCGTTGCTGCAGGTGGCTCAACTGAAAGGTCACGACGGTTACCAGTACGTTCGAATTGACCTTTACCTGGGCCAATGAACGGACGCGCGATGACACGACCGATGTTGTACTCTTCCAACTCTTCACGAGCGATCTGACAAAGGTCTAGCAAGTTTTGCAGGCCGAATGTCTCTTCGTGACACGCAATCTGGAATACAGAGTCCGCAGAAGTGTAGAAGATTGGCAAGCCAGTCTTCATGTGCTCTTCACCTAGGTTATCTAGGATCTCAGTACCAGATGAGTGGCAGTTACCTAGGAAACCAGATAAACCTGCACGCTCAAGAATGCGATCAGTCAGCTCTTTAGGAAAGCTGTTCTCTTTGTCGGTGAAGTAGCCCCAGTCAAACAGTACCGGTACACCTGCGATTTCCCAGTGACCTGATGGCGTGTCTTTACCAGAAGACAGCTCAGCAGCGTGACCGTAAGCACCAATGATTTCTGCGTCTGCATCCATACCTGGAGCAAAACGACCTGTAGACTCTTTGTGAGCCATCGCTAAACCTAGTTTAGACAGGTTTGGTAGCGTCAGAGGACCTTGACGATCGGCATTGTCAGCAAGACCTTTGTCACAATGGTCTGCGATGTGACCCATAGTGTCTGAACCTACATCACCGAATTTGTCTGCATCCGCTGTCTCACCGATACCGAATGAATCTAAAACTAAAATAAATGCTCTTTTCATTTTCTTCACCAACTTATTGCTCTTTGCACCAGCGCTTTTGATTATCGGTATACGCGAGGTATACCGATAGCGGTTATTTACACGTCTTCAGAACGAATCTGACGGTAAACGTCTGGTGTTGCTGTATATTCTCCGCCCACAGTGATTGCATTTTGTAATGCCGTTGCAGCTTCTTGCCACTGTTGTTCGTTGCGAGCATGAATCATTGCTAATGGTTTCTCATCGCTTGCCACTTCGCCAAGGCGAATGAAGCTATCGAAACCGACTGCGTAATCAATGCTGTCCGTTGCTACGCGGCGACCACCGCCCATACCAACTACAGCCATACCAATTGCACGAGTATCCATTGCTGATACCACACCGCTTTCTAGCGCGTACACTGGTTTAATAATTTCTGCTTTTTCTAGGTAGTTATCGTAGTTTTCTACGAAGTCTGCTGGACCGCCAAGGCCCGCTACCATTTTACCAAAGCACTCTGCTGCTTTACCGTTATCCAGTACTGCCATCAGTTTTTCGCGCGCTTCTTCTGAATCTTTTGCAAGGTTACCCAACACTAGCATTTCAGCACACGATGCCATCGTAATTTCTAGCAAACGTGGATTGCGGTATTCACCCGTTAGGAATTGAACCGCTTCACGAACTTCTACTGCGTTACCCGCTGAAGAAGCAAGAACTTGGTTCATGTCCGTTAGGATTGCCGTTGTTTTAGTACCCGCACCGTTTGCTACTGCAACGATAGATTTCGCTAGCTCTTCAGACGCTTCGTAAGTTGGCATGAACGCGCCTGAACCTACTTTTACATCCATCACTAGAGAATCAAGGCCCGCTGCCAGTTTCTTAGATAGGATTGAAGCCGTGATTAGCGAGATGTTATCGACTGTTGCTGTGATATCACGCGTCGCGTAAACACGCTTATCAGCTGGCGCTAAGTCGCCCGTTTGACCGATGATAGCAACGCCCGCGTCTTTGGTTACTTCACCAAACACTTCATTTGTCGGTGTAATGTTGTAACCAGGGATAGATTCTAGCTTGTCCAGGGTACCGCCAGTGTGGCCTAAGCCACGACCAGAGATCATTGGAACGAAACCGCCACATGCTGCCACCATAGGGCCAAGCATCAGAGAGGTAACGTCACCAACACCACCAGTAGAGTGCTTATCAACGATTGGGCCATCAAAATTCATGTGGCTCCAGTCAATCACCATGCCTGAGTCGCGCATTGCACACGTTAGTGCGATACGTTCTGGCATTGTCATTTCGTTGAAGAAGATAGCCATTGCGAATGCTGCAATTTGGCCTTCAGAAACCGTGTTTTTAGCGACGCCTTGAATGAAGAAGTTAATTTCTTCGGCTGTTAAGACTTCACCGTCACGTTTTCTGCGAATAATTTCTTGAGGTAGATACATTAGTGCCTCCCAAACTCTAGTGAGTATGGTTTGTAGGGAAAGAGGTAATATGGAGTGACTTAACGCCACTCCATCAAACAGACTTATTATGTTCAATACTCTAAATATTTGGCGTTGCAGTTAGGCGACCAGTGAGTTCATTCCTATGAGCATAGAGGCTCTATGTGATTAGGAGGAACTTACGCAGTCAACAACGCTGCGGCGTCAAATATGACGAGTAAATTAGTATGCTGCTGGATCAGCAGTCTGGTCTGTCACTTCTAATGTATTAAGAAGGTTAGTTAGTAGGCTTGAAGCACCAAAGCGGTAGTGCATGTTGTCTGCCCACTCAGCGCCTAGTAGCTCATCAGCCATTGCTAGGTATTGTGCTGCATCTTCAGCGGTACGTACGCCACCTGCTGGTTTGAAACCAACAGTTTTAGCAACGCCCATGTCACGGATAACTTCTAGCATCATGCGTGCGTACTCTGGAGTCGCGTTTACTGGCACTTTACCTGTTGAAGTTTTGATGAAGTCAGCGCCTGCTTTGATACAAATCTCAGATGCTTTCTTGATCAGTGCTTCTTCTTTTAGCTCACCAGTTTCGATGATTACTTTCAGTGTGATGTCGCCACATGCTTCTTTACACTGTTTAACTAGCTCGAAACCTACTTCTTCGTTGCCAGCGATTAGAGCGCGGTATGGGAATACTACGTCTACTTCGTCTGCACCGTATGCAACTGCTGCTTTTGTTTCAGCAACTGCGATCTCGATGTCATCATTACCATGAGGGAAGTTAGTTACAGTCGCAATACGTACTTCTGGAGTACCTTGCTCACGCAACGCTTTCTTAGCTGCTGGGATAAAGCGAGGGTAAATACAGATTGCAGCTGTGTTGCCTACTGCAGTCTTCGCGTCGTGACAAAGCGCTACAACTTTTTCAGTTGTGTCGTCGTCATTTAGCGTAGTTAGGTCCATAAGTTTAAGTGCACGTAGAGCTGCTGCTTTTAAATCGCTCATTTCTATCTCCGATCAATATATTCAAATAGTTAACTACTTCGCCCTCCATCCAGTATAGATGGATATTTTAGTAATGCTCAGTAGTCACAAATGAACGGACTTGGTTCCCTGAAGACTTGATAACTTTCGCTATCAATTGCAATCCTTGTCACCGCACAGTACCAGTTTGGTCTATGGCACAACAAATCAGTCATGTTGTGTCTAACATCTATAGCGTATCGCTAAGTTTGGCTTAATCCCAGAAGAATAACTGCGGACGAATCCAAGCGGTTACTTTCTTGCCAACAAGAGACATCCTATCCCTTGAGCCTATACATTATAGGTATCCATTAATAAATTGTAGTGCTCCTTAGAACGCAAACGGTTTGTATCTCAAAAAAACATTCTAGGCCCACCACCGAATCAAACTCATATTCAGAATCGACAGGCCTAAAAACAAAAAAGCCCCGCAGCAATTTCTTGCTACGGGGCGATATTAAAGTGGCGTCTATATAATCTAATCTACTTAATTAGAAAGATAGGAAGAAGCCAGCAATTGTTGCTGCCATCAGGTTAGATAGAGTACCAGCAATAACCGCTTTAACACCCATACGTGCGATGTCTTGGCGACGGCTTGGTGCAATACCACCTAGACCACCTAGTAGAATCGCAATAGAAGAAAGGTTTGCGAAACCACATAGTGCGAATGCGATGATAGCTTGAGTCTTCTCAGACATCACTTGACCAGTCGCTGCAACAACTTGAGCATTTTCACCAACGTATGGTACGAAGTTTAGGTATGCAACGAATTCGTTAACAACTGTCTTCTGACCAATGAAAGAACCAGCAATAGTTGCTTCTTCCCATGGAACACCAATGATGAATGCTAGCGGTGCGAAGATCCAACCTAGAAGAAGCTCTAGAGTTAGGTTTTCCATACCGAACCAACCACCGATGCCGCCTAGGATACCGTTGATTAGAGCAATTAGACCGATGAATGCTAGTAGCATTGCACCAACGTTTAGAGCTAGTTGTAGACCAACTGATGCGCCGCCTGCTGCTGCGTCGATAACGTTAGCTGGCTTGTCGTCGCCGCCGTCGATATCGTCAGCGATGTTGTCGTCTGGCGTATCTGTTTCAGGCTTGATGATTTTAGCAAATAGTAGACCACCAGGTGCTGCCATGAATGACGCTGCAACCAGGTACTCTAGAGGAACACCCATAGATGCGTAACCTGCTAGTACACCACCAGCTACAGATGCTAGACCACCACACATTACTGCGAATAGTTCAGAGTTAGTCATCTTAGGAACAAATGGACGAACAACTAGAGGAGCTTCTGTTTGGCCAACGAAGATGTTTGCTGCTGCAGACATTGACTCGGCGCGAGAAGTACCTAGAGCTTTCTGAAGGCCACCACCAAGAACTCTGATTACTAGCTGCATTACACCAATGTAGTAAAGTACAGAGATAAGTGCAGAGAAGAAAATCAGTGTTGGTAGAACTTGGAAAGCAAAGATGAAACCGATACCGTCAACAGAGAAGTTAACTAGGCTACCGAATAGGAAACCAGTACCGTCTTTACCGTAGTCGATTACGTTTGCTACACCAGCAGAGAAACCTGCAAGCAAATCACGACCCCAAGGGATGTAAAGTACGAATGCACCAAGTGCGAATTGGATAGCGAATGCGCCACCCACCGTTCTAAAGTTAATAGCTTTGCGGTTGTCAGATAGTAGTACTGCGATTGCAATCAGTACAACCATACCGACTAGGCTCATAAACAGGCTCATAGTTTATGACTTCCTTATTAGTTATTTATTGGCGTGTTACAAAATGGGGCTATAAAGCGGGGCCAATTATACTCATGCGACCACTAATAAAGTAATGCCGCCCTCACACTTTCGTAGAAGATTCATGTACCATTCACACACAAATGTGACCCAAATCACAATGTAGATGCAATTTACGCAAACGATAAACAAAAACATTAGATTTTATTCACATATACAGAATGCGCGATGGCTATTTTGCCAAACTTGCGTTGCAATCGATTGCTTTGGCTCTTTTCTAAGCAAAAAAAGTTCATTTGATATCGTAACTAAATGTTTGGAATGATTAACATTTCCTTGGTTTCCATAGGTTGGCATATCCGGAGCATCGGTCTCTAACACCAAACTCTCAAGGGGCAATTTAGCGATAGTTGTGCGTGTTTTTTGTGCTCTTGGGTAAGTTATCGTTCCGCCAACGCCAATATAGAAACCGAGCTTAATCCAAGCCAAAGCTTGCTGTTCACTTCCAGAAAAACCGTGAATTACCCCACCTAAAGTAAACTTGTGCTGCTTTATTAGCTGAATAAGACGGTTGTAAGACTTCCTTTCATGGATAATCAGAGGCAAATTAAACGCCTTGGCAAGCTCCATTTGTTGGATGAAAAAGCGCTCTTGTTTCTCCTGCTCTACATCCACAAAAAAGTCCAGCCCACACTCACCAATGGCCACACACTGACGTGTTTTTGATGCGAGTAATTGATGAAGTTCTTCAAATTTCACCTCATCCGCTTGCTCTAAAAAGTAAGGATGGAAGCCTAATGCGTAATAAACATTGGGATAAGATTGCGCAATTTTCTCAAGCTTATGCCAGTTATTTTGACCGATAGAAGGAATGAGTAACTTCTCAACTTGAGCTTGCTTTGCCTCTTTGATATACCCCTCAATGCTCTGCTCATGGGTAAAACCTTGCTCAAACGCCTCAAAGTCTGCATGGCAATGCGTATCAAATAGCGGAAAATCACTTGTTTGCTGTGTCATCTTTCCCACTCTCAGCTTGCTGCCCTTGAGGATCTCGACGATAAGGAACACAACTGCGCTTGTTTTCAGGCGTTAGCCCAAGTTCTTCACACCACTTATCGTATTTCCTAACCCAAGCTTTTATCCAACCCAACATATTTACCTCAAGCTTACTGTCTCAAATAACACGCATTAAAAAACGCCTATTGCAGAACAATAGACGTTTTTGTTTAACTCGAATAGAGCTTGAAGAAATTAGTGCTCGCGTGTCGCTCGGAACTTAACGTCAGGGAAACGTTCTGAAGCTAGGTTCAGGTTCACCATCGTTGGTGCGATGTAAGACAGGTTATCACCACCATCTAGCGCCAGGTTAGATTGGTTCTTACGTTTGAACTCTTCCAGTTTCTTAGCGTCATCACACTCAACCCAACGAGCTGTTGCAACGTTAACACCTTCGTAGATAGCTTCTACGTTGTATTCTGCTTTCAAGCGCGCTACAACCACGTCGAACTGAAGTACACCAACCGCACCAACGATCAGGTCGTTGTTCTGCATAGGGCGGAATACTTGCACTGCGCCCTCTTCTGAAAGCTGAACCAAACCTTTTAGAAGTTGCTTCTGCTTCAGAGGATCACGTAGACGAATACGGCGGAATAGCTCAGGCGCAAAGTTTGGAATACCAGAGAACTTCAGGTTCTCACCTTGAGTAAAGGTATCACCAATCTGAATTGTGCCGTGGTTGTGTAGACCGATAATGTCACCTGCATACGCTTTTTCAGCACGTGCACGGTCACCCGCCATGAAAGTTACCGCATCAGAAATACTAACGTTCTTACCGGTACGAACATGGTTCATCTTCATACCTTGGCTGTAAGTACCAGATACGATACGCATGAAAGCGATACGGTCACGGTGTTTAGGGTCCATGTTTGCTTGAATCTTAAATACGAAACCAGAGAACTTCTCTTCTGTCGCAACAACATCACGCTCGTTAGCTTGACGAGTTTGCGGTGCCGGAGCCCACTTCGTTAGACCATCAAGCATGTGGTCAACACCAAAGTTACCCAGTGCGGTACCGAAGTAAACAGGTGTTAGCTCACCAGCAAGGAACAGATCGTGATCAAACTCAGGACAAGCACCGATAACAAGCTCTAGCTCTTCACGTACGCTTTCCGCTAGATCAGCGCCTACCGCTTCATCTAGTTCAGGATTATCTAAACCTTTGATGATACGAACTTCTTGGATCTCGTGGCCGTGGCCAGATTCGTACAAGATCGTTTCGTCACGGTGAATGTGGTAAACACCTTTAAACTCTTTACCACAACCGATTGGCCATGAAATTGGAGCACAAGCCATACCTAGCTCGCTTTCTACTTCATCAAGCACTTCCATAGGGTCACGAACGTCACGGTCAAGTTTGTTCATAAACGTTACGATTGGTGTATCACGTAGACGCGTTACTTCCATCAGTTTACGAGTACGATCCTCGACACCTTTCGCAGCATCGATAACCATCAAACAAGAGTCAACCGCCGTTAATGTACGGTATGTATCTTCCGAGAAATCTTCGTGTCCTGGAGTATCGAGTAGGTTTACTAGGCAATCATTGTATGGGAATTGCATTACCGACGTAGTTACCGAGATACCACGTTCTTTTTCCATCTCCATCCAGTCAGATTTAGCGTGCTGGTTAGAGCCACGGCCTTTTACGGTACCCGCTTTCTGAATCGCGTTTCCGAATAAAAGAACTTTTTCAGTAATCGTGGTTTTACCCGCATCCGGGTGAGAGATAATTGCAAACGTTCTACGTTTGCTCACTTCTTGTTGGAAAGACATAGTCGCCCTTTGCTGATCTAAAGCGTAAAAAGGGCAAGTAGATAATACTTGCCCTTGAATTCTGTGTGCGGATTATACAGAAAGCGTGTCACTTTCTAAAGGGTCAGTTTACACCCTATTTTTCGCTTACTTTCTGCTTAGCGAAAAGCGACAAGATGATTAGCTAAAAGACATGAAAAGATAGCTCATAATGATGGCGTCTTCTTGTCCTTGCTTGGTTGGGTAATAGTTACGACGGCGGTCCACCTCATTAAAGCCGACCTTTTCGTAAAGGTTAAATGCGTTCACATTACTTTCGCGAACTTCCAGCCAAGCACTTTCCGCGTCAGCCTGTTCACACATATCAAGAAAATGCTCGGTCAGAGCCTTGCCATAACCTTTACCTTGCTGGCTTGGGTCGACAGCAATATTAAGCAGCGTGACTTCACCAACGATATTCTGCGCGAAGAAGTAGCCG
Organism: Vibrio sp. 10N.261.52.A1; assembly: GCF_002876325.1. Classification (NCBI taxonomy): domain Bacteria; kingdom Pseudomonadati; phylum Pseudomonadota; class Gammaproteobacteria; order Vibrionales; family Vibrionaceae; genus Vibrio; species Vibrio sp. 10N.261.52.A1. The sequence goes on along the minus strand of NZ_MCYD01000126.1, from coordinate 5,056 downwards.
ACGACTCGCCCATCGACTTCAAGAACATGGTGACAAGCGCCTCGGCTATCGAGATCTCGGATCATATTTTCTGACCATGGATGAGAGTGCGCAGCCTGTTCTATCTGCCAAATAGCGTCTAGATGATGTGATGAAGTCGGTAAAAATTGATTAGTCATATGCACAAATTTGTTGCCATAAGTCACGGCGATGTTGGTTATTGCCATTGATGTCGGACAACAATGGTGATTGCAGTGTTTTAGCTTTAATCTCTTGAGTCGATTCACAACCTGAAAACCACACCCATTCAACATCACCAAATTCGATAGAGGTTAGGTGTTGAGGCTGAATGTGTAGTGCCTGAGACAAATCAAGCTTGATACTTTTCAGCACACGCTCAAACATCACTGCGAGCTCGCCCTGAGGTTTTTCAGGCGAAACCAACAGTAACTTGCAATCGCTCGCTAGCGGAGTCAGTTTTGATTCATAACCCGCCAAACGTTCTGGATGGCTAAGCTCCCAGTGGCTTATGCCCATCTCTTGCAGGTACTGTGCGTGTGTTTGTGACATATCTAGGGTTATAACCTTAGGTTGGTGGTCGGCGGTTTGTTTGAACGAACTTCAAAACCGCTTATGAGAGTTGGGCTGATACTAACAAAAAATAAAGGAGCATCAAGCTCCTTTATTTAGAGTAAATCAGTTTGCATCATATTGCGTGAGAAGTAGCCTTATAACTCATTGAATTCTGGGCTGTAAGCCACTTCACCAGCATGCCCAGTAAGTGCACCTTCAACCAACTCAATGGCTTGAAAAGCACCTTCAGGTACATCCCAAGCGCAACTCAAACCAAATTCGCTCGCGGCTTTAAAGCCAAAACGACCATAATAAGCAGGATCACCAAGCACGACACACGCTGGGTAACCAAAATCAACCAATGTAGAGAACGCACCTTCAACCAGAGCTTTAGCAATGCCTTGATTGCGAAACTCTTCTTTCACTGCAAGCGGAGCAAGCCCTTGCCAATTATGATCGTCACCATGCAGAGTAATCGGGCTAAACATTACGTGGCCAACAACTTCACCCTCATCAGAACAAGCCACCAGCGACAGCGTTAAATGACTATTCTCACGCAAGCTCATAACCAGGTTGGCTTCTGCATCCGTTTTAAAAACAGATTTCAATAAACGATCAATGACAAGTATATCTGCCGGTGCTTCAGTTCGAATAAGCATTCATTACCTCACTTTGTGTATCCGGGGATTGTACTCCCTTCTGCACAAAATCAGCTAATTGATTTAACAAAGTTTTCAAGGGAGTTGGCAATAAGTCTAAATCTACGCTGTCCATCAAGTTTTTGACCTCTAAACCAAGCTCTGTATCGCCCTCTATAGACAGTCTACGCTGGAAGAAAAGCGTGTCAGGGTCTTCTTTACGACCGGCAATCAGTACAAGATCATTGAGATTCCCGCTAAAGCTTACATCTTCAGCAACCTCTTTATCTGCTACAACCAGTTGCTCATTTTGGTAGCTAATACACCAGCTTAACCCCATATCCTTTATCGAGACTTTAAGCCATTTATCTTCTAGGAACTCAAAGTCACCGTCTTCTAGCGCCTCTTTGAATACGTTCTTAAGACCCTCTAACAAGGCTCTTTTTTGTACTGCTTTAGGCAATAACTGGACTGGAGATCGCAAAATTGATGCGGCATTTTGAACTAGTTGAGTGCGAATCTTGTTTATCACGTGACTTATCCGTAACTTTGTCAATAATATGGAATGCATCATAGATGATGTTGAGATCTCAGTTACTGTTATGTATCAAATTAACTTCTGTTTGATGCTCGACCTTTAATATCCTGAAAATCACAGTTATAGTAACTCAGGTAATGAGAATTACAGCGGATCGCTGCACTCACAGGTAAATATCGATAACCACACAAAAGAAATAAATATTTATCGATTGTGAATAATCAAGCTCTTGGAGAATTGGTAGTACTTTGATGCCTCCCCAGCAACTACAACATTGGTTTACTCAGCTAACTGCAAACAGCCCGTTCTTTTTTGCAGTGCTTGATGCTCAACATAACTACTTTATGGTGAATGAGCGTTATTGCGATATTGCTGGTTTAAGCCAAACCGAGCTTGCAGGCATGAACGACCGCCAAACCTTAGGCGAACAATTCTACCAACATCTAAAACCATACTACGAACGAGCATTCAACGGCGAAACCATTGAAGCCGAAGTTACCCTTAACGAAACTGACCTCGACACTAGCCTTCACTTCAGCTTGTCCCCGCTTACCAATGGCAAGAATACCGACTACATCGTCTTCCACGCTTTCGATACATCAGAAAATCAAGTACTCGTCCGTTCTTTAGAAGAATCCGAAGCCAAGTTTCATAAGCTATCTCAACTACTACCTGACGGGCTACTACTGGTTGAAAACGACTATATCTTGTCGTCTAACCCATCTGCTGCACGTTTACTCGGTTTTAACTCCCCTACTGAACTCATCGGTGAAGAGTTAGGACGCTTGTTTATCGATGAACAAACCAAAACGGTCTTTAATAATAGTCTCAGCTCTATTATTTCTGAGTCTGGTTTGGTTTGCTTAACCGGTGCTCGATGTGGCTTTGAACGTAAGGTTCAACTCAACATCGACTCGACTGCGATTCTTGGAAGTAGCACTCAGCTTGTGCTCATTCAAGACGCTCAAGAGACCACTAAACAATATACGCCTGCCAACAGTGAAGATGCCTACATAGACTCACTCACCAAACTCTACAATCGAGTGGGTTTTACTAAGCGTCTGGAACAGTTCATTCACAATGACACTCCGGTTGTCATGATGTATTTAGATATTGATAACTTTAAGAATATCAATGACTCACTAGGGCATCACATTGGCGATAAAGTGATTAAGGAAGTGGCTTCACGCCTTAAACGCCTGCTGCCACGCCAAGCTGTGATTGGGCATCTGGGAGGCGACGAATTTGGTATCATTCTGCCAGAACCTGAGCATCCAAGAACCGCAGAAACACTGGCAGAAAAGATCATTTCGCTGATCAACCAGCCCTTTGACCTCCACCACTTCAGTAAGCGCTTAGCTTGTTCAATTGGTAGTGTGCGCTTTCCTCAAGACGGCATCGATGCTCGTATTTTGCTGCAAAACGCTGATACTGCGATGTATGAAGCCAAAGATCGTGGTCGTAACCGCTTAATTAAGTTCAACGAGCAGATGAACAAAGAAGCGCGTATGCGACTGTGGCTTGAGATAGAGCTTCAGAAGGCGCTGCAACAAAATGGACTTGAGGTTTGGTATCAACCAAAAGTAAACGCCCGTGACTTCACCATCAATGGCGCAGAAGCTCTAGTTCGTTGGAAACACCCTGTTGAAGGCTATATTAGCCCTGCTGCATTTATCCCTGTCGCGGAGCGTGCAGGTCTTATTGAACAACTTGGCCGTGTGGTCATGCGCGAAGTATTTGCAACCGTGAAGCGTTGGAAGATGCAAGGTATCCTGCCAGGTCGTGTGGCAATCAACCTTTCTCCAGAACAGTTTGGCAACCCTAAACTGATTGATTACATGGAGAAGTTACTCCGCTCGACTGAGCTAGATCCAAGTGCGATTACTTTTGAGCTCACTGAAAGCGCTGTAATGAGTGACAGTGAACACACAGTACAAATGCTTAATGCGATTAAAAAGCTCGGCTTTGCTCTCTCCATCGATGATTTTGGTACTGGTTACTCTTCTCTGTCTTACCTAGCTCGCTTCCCAATTGATGAGCTTAAAATAGACCGTGCTTTCATCTCAGATATCGATACCCTTCCAAAACAGATCACCGTGATTGAAAACATCATCAACCTAGGTAAATCCCTCGATTTAACCGTGGTTGCAGAAGGTGTCGAAACCAGTGAGCAAGCGACGCTATTGTCGAACCTCAACTGCAGCTCGATTCAAGGCTTCCACTTCTACCGCCCGCAACCAAAACAAGATGTCGAAGAGTTATTCGCACAAAACCGTCGTCATAAGAACTAATTACACGATTCAAGCCCCCTCCTCTTTTCAGAAAAACGACACATAAATCACCACTCGTCAGTACCTCAAACGGAGTAAAAGCAGATTTATCCATCTAAACCTGCCTTACATCAATTCTGTCATTCATAATTCTTCATAAAATGCCCGCTTCAACTTAATTCTACTGGTAGTGAGCAAATGGAACTCTTATGCCCAGCGGGTAACTTACCTGCTTTGAAAACCGCCATTGATTGCGGTGCGGATGCTGTTTATATCGGATTCAAAGACGATACCAATGCCCGACACTTTGCAGGCCTTAACTTTGCGGGTAAAAAGCTCGATCGTGCTGTGCAGTATGTACATGACCACAACAAGAAAATTCATGTTGCTTTAAATACATTTGCTCACCCAAATGGCTTCGAACGTTGGACTAACGCCGTGGACAACGCTGCCGCTCTGGGTGTTGATGCACTGATCATCGCTGATATCGCTGTACTTGAGTACGCTGCAAACAAATATCCAGACCTAGAACTTCACCTATCAGTTCAAGCTTCTGCAACCAATGCCGCTGCGATCGACTTCTACCATAAGAACTTCAACGTAAAACGTGTCGTACTGCCGCGTGTACTATCGATTCATCAGGTCAAACAGCTTTCTCGCAACATCACTTCTGACGTTGACCTCGAAGTATTCGCTTTCGGTAGTTTATGTATCATGGCTGAAGGTCGTTGCTACCTATCTTCATACATGACAGGTGAGTCACCAAACACGGTTGGCGCTTGTTCTCCAGCGAAATACGTTCGCTGGCAAGAGACTGAAACAGGCCTAGAATCTCGTTTGAATGAGATCCTTATCGACAAGTATGTGGCAGGTGAAAACGCAGGCTACCCAACGTTATGTAAAGGCCGTTTTGAAGCGGATATCGATGGTGAACGTAAGCGTTATCATGCACTCGAAGAGCCAACGAGCCTTAATACACTATCCATGCTTCCTGAACTATTCGCAGCTAATGTCGCTTCAGTGAAGATTGAAGGCCGTCAACGCAGCCCGGCTTATGT
>NZ_MCYD01000125.1:0-1675 GCF_002876325.1 Vibrio sp. 10N.261.52.A1 | reverse complement strand
AGACATATAGACGTCTAAACGTCGTTTGAGGATTTGAGATTTTAGTGGTTGCTTTTGCCACAGGGAGAGTAAGATGGGATACACACACGCTAGTCATATCGACGCTTTAAATCAGAATATCGCTGAGCTTTCTGACAACATCAATGTGTCATTTGAGTTTTTTCCACCAAGCAGTGAAAAGATGGAAGAGACCCTGTGGAATTCTGTTCACCGTCTTAAAACGCTGCAACCAAAATTTGTATCAGTGACCTACGGTGCAAACTCGGGTGAGCGTGACCGTACCCACTCAATCATTAAAGAAATCAAGAACCAAACAGGTCTAGTCGCTGCGCCGCACCTAACGTGTATTGATGCGAGTCGCGAAGAGCTAATTCAAATTGCCGACGATTACTGGGCGAATGGCATTGAGAGCATCGTTGCGCTGCGTGGTGATATTCCACCAGGTGGTGGTGTACCAGAAATGTACGCATCTGACCTCGTTGAGCTACTCAAGTCTCGTCACGACTTTGATATTTCAGTGGCGGCATTCCCAGAGGTTCACCCTGAAGCGAAAAGCGCTCAATCAGATCTTATCAACCTAAAACGTAAAGTAGATGCGGGTGCTAACCGAGCTATTACCCAGTTCTTCTTTGATGTAGAAAGCTACCTGCGTTTCCGTGACCGTTGTGTAGCGGCTGGCGTTGATGTTGAAATTGTACCGGGTATCTTACCAGTTTCTAACTTTAAGCAAGCGTCTCGCTTTGCTGCGATGAATAACGTAAAAGTACCAGGCTGGATGGCGAAGCAATTTGAAGGCTTGGATGATGATCCAACGACTCGTCAGCTTGTTGGTGCTAGCCAAGCGATTGATATGGTTCGTACACTGAGCCGTGAAGGTGTGAAAGACTTCCACTTCTACACGCTAAACCGTGCAGAAATGACTTACGCACTTTGCCACACGTTAGGTGTTCGTCCGCAAGTCGCTGCGCTTTAAGTAAAGCTTAAGCTCCTGTAAAGCATCGCTGTTTAATTCAAATCCTACAGATACAAAAAAGGCTTGGACTCTAAGAGTTCAAGCCTTTTATTTTTCTATCAGCTTCTAGCTTCTAGCTTCTAGCTTCTGCTTAAGCGATAGCACCAAGTTCAAGCAGTACTTCTTCAGCCCATACAATCCATGCTTCACGGATAAGTAGGTTACGACGAAGTGTTAGGCGCTCAAGGCGAGCTTGCTTGTCTAGAGTTGATGGCGTTGCGTAGTAAGCTGCTTCGATTTCTTTGTAGTGAGAAACCAGTTTGCGAGACTCTTCTACAAGCTCAGAAAGTTGTACACGGTACGCGTCAGAAGGTTGTACAGCACAAGCCATTAGCTTAGCTGAGAACTCGTCACGAACAGTTGGGTGTGCAGTCGGCTGTTCAAACCATTCACCCAGAGCACTGCGGCCAGCATCGGTGATAGAGTAAACTTTACGATCAGGTTTGCCTTCTTGAGGTTCAAGCACGCAAGTTACCTGTTCGTTCTGAGCCATTTTATTTAGCTCGCGGTAAACTTGTTGATGGCTAGCTTTCCAGAAGTAACCGATGCTTGCAGAGAATTCTTTTGTGATATCGTAACCAGTAGCGTCGCGTGTACTTAGAACGGTTAAAATTACGTGTGGTAATGACATGTCTGAAATCCAAATGGTAAACAGTAAACAAA
>NZ_MCYD01000124.1:0-534 GCF_002876325.1 Vibrio sp. 10N.261.52.A1 | reverse complement strand
CATGAACTGCTTGAGTAGCATGCCCCATCGGATAAGGGTTTGGCATCACTGCACGGTAATGAGCGATCATGAACTGCTTGAGTAGCATGCCCCATCGGATAAGGGTTTGGCATCACTGCACGGTAATGAGCGATCATGAACTGCTTGAGTAGAATGCCCCATCGGATAAGGGTTTAGCATCACTGCACGGTAATGAGCGAACAATTTCTATTTCATCTAATGAACCCGCGAACGATTGATTTCAATACTGGGTTGTATTTATACGACTTAGGTGATTTTTCCGGATTTTATACCGGTTATATATTGGTCAGCCGTAAATATTTCAATGGCTTATGTATCGCTGTTTTTCCTGACCATCGCCCTCAACATTCTGAACTTGATATGACTGCACAGGCTGACTGTATTGAGTCCGTATTTGAAAATGATATGACTGTACGGCGTGACTATACCGTGTCAGTTTTTGAAACTGACATGACTGCACGGCGTGACTATACCGTGTCAGTTTTTGAAACTGACATGACTGCACGGCGTGAC
>NZ_MCYD01000123.1:0-869 GCF_002876325.1 Vibrio sp. 10N.261.52.A1 | reverse complement strand
GACTGAACCTTTACTTGAGCATCTGGGAAATGGAATTTGATTTGGCGCCTAATGTCCGTTAAATCCAAATCGACAATAATGCGGTCGGATAGCAGCACTTGATCATCGATACCGTAGACAATCAGTCGCGATTGACCAATGCTGTTGGCAAACACGACAAGAGTGTGGTCGTTGATGATTTTGTAATCGACGATGCTAGGGTTGTTTACGAACACTTGACCGATTGGACTTTTAAGCTGAATGTTCTGACCATCATTAAGCGTGATAGAGCGATCCGCAGCAAAAGTGTTTGTTGTAGAAAATAGGCCAATCAGCGTTAACAAAATTGGACCAAACAGTGCTCGTTTGATTCGATGGATAATTCTCATCACAAAGCCTCTCTTGGATTGTTCTCGTTACCACGTAACTCAACGATACCTGTATAGTTATCAATGATGTTGCGCACCTCTGCGAACTCCGGCTGCATATAAGTTTGGCTGCGATAAATTTCGATATGCATCGTTCGCTGTGCTAATGCGAGTCTTGGTAATTCATCCGGGCTCACTTCAATGACAACGGTTGTCAGTCCATCTTCCTTACTTGGAGAACGAGCAGTGATAGAGCGATCACTGGTGTCATCATTCCCGATATTGAGAACCTTAACGTGTTTCAAAAACATCGACGCCTTCACTCCTCTAAAACGCGTCGGCTTATCGATGTTGCCAGCCAAGTTGGCATTTGGAGAACTTACCGTTAGGACATCAATGAACGAACCCGGTCGGATGTAATCATTAATCAGATTTTTGTCGCTGACCTTTAGTGGGTATAACGTCATGCCCTCTGTAACCAGAAGGTCAATGTAACCAGCCTTGCCAGGGCTCACTTGATAT
>NZ_MCYD01000122.1:0-1878 GCF_002876325.1 Vibrio sp. 10N.261.52.A1 | reverse complement strand
CCACATTTCAAACTTACCCTGTTTTTCACGCCTATTATTGAGCGACCACTGTGAATATCGACGTTGTTTTTCTGCTAGAACAAAACCCCATTCTCCTCATCTTTGTTGTTTTATCGATTGGTTTAGCCATTGGTAAAATTCGCTTTGGTAGCCTCCAGCTTGGCAACTCAATAGGTGTCCTGATTACTTCTCTTGTGATGGGTCATCTAGGTTTTTCGTTCAACGCCGACGCGCTGACCATCGGGTTCATGTTGTTCATCTACTGTGTGGGCATTGAAGCCGGACCAAACTTCTTTGGTATCTTTTTCCGAGATGGCAAACACTACCTTATTTTAAGCTTAGTGGTGCTCTCCACAGCTATTGCGCTTACTTACTTCTGCAGCGAGTACTTAGGCCTTAGTTTCGGACTTTCTGCCGGCATGATGGCTGGTGCACTGACCGCAACGCCAATCTTGGTAGGTGCCCAGGACGCACTCAACTCAGGGCTTGCTGAAGTGCCTAGGAACATGGATTTAAGCCTGATTATCGAAAACCTATCGGTCGGCTACGCGATGGCTTACCTAGTTGGCTTAATCAGTATGATTATGTTTGCTCGTCTGATTCCAAAACTTCAGAAAGTAAATCTGCACGACTCAGCAGAGCAAATTGCTCAAGAACGAGGCTTAGGCGCTTCAGGCCAGCGCAAGGTTTACCTACCAATTATTCGTGCTTATCGTGTGGGACCAGAACTTATCTCTTGGACAGACGGTAAAAACCTGCGTGAGTTGGGTATCTATCGCCAAACAGGCTGTTACATCGAACGTATTCGCCGGAATGGCATTCTTGCACACCCAGATGGTGATGCCATTTTGCAAGAAGGCGATGAAATCGCATTGGTTGGTTTCCCAGATAGCCACGCGCGCTTGGACCCAAGTTTCCGTAACGGAAAAGAGGTTTTCGACCGTAACCTTCTTGACCTACGTATCGTGGAAGAAGAGATCGTCGTTAAAAGTGACAGCATCGCAGGCAAACGTCTTTCAGACCTAAATCTATCTGAATACGGCTGTTTCCTTAACCGCGTAGTACGTGCTCAAATCGAAATGCCGATGGACTTAAACATCGTGCTTTCTAAAGGTGATGTACTGCAGGTAAGTGGTGAAAAGAGTCGTGTTCACGGCCTAGCAGAGAAAATTGGTTTCATCTCGATCCACAGCCAAATGGCGGATCTAATGGCGTTCTGTAGCTTCTTTATCTTGGGCATTCTATTTGGTTTGATCACGATGACATTTGGCCAGGTTTCATTTGGTTTAGGTAACGCGGTGGGCCTACTGCTATCCGGTATCATGCTTGGCTTCTTACGAGCGAACCACCCTACTTTTGGTTATGTACCTCAGGGTGCATTGAACATGGTCAAAGACCTCGGTTTGATGTTCTTTATGGTCGGTATCGGTTTAAGCGCCGGTGGTAAGATATTTGAGCACTTAACTCAAGTTGGTCCGCAGGTTATTGGTATTGCTCTGATCGTCAGTGTTATCCCAGTATTCTTCGCTTATTTAGTGGGCGCGTACATATTGAAAATGAACCGTGCACTGCTGTTTGGTGCGATCATCGGTGCTCGAACCTGTGCTCCTGCAATGGACATCGTAAATGACCACGCTCGTTCTACAATTCCAGCACTGGGTTACGCGGGCACTTACGCGATAGCAAACATCTTGATGACCTTAGCCGGTACCTTCATCATCATTATCAGCTAGACACACATCGCTAAACGATTCATTTCTAATGCACTAATTCATCTGGGTTAGTGCATTTTTTATTGCTTGTTTTTAGCACTTCAAGCCTCCTTCCCCGCTCCTGCTCTTAGCTCTCCTCGCATCTCGAATCTCGCCACTCGCATCC
>NZ_MCYD01000121.1:0-2308 GCF_002876325.1 Vibrio sp. 10N.261.52.A1 | reverse complement strand
ATAGAAAAGGGCTCCTAAGGGAGCCCTTTTTGATATTTCAATCACGACAGAGAATGATATGAAAGAATCGATTCAAGTGACCTTAGAGCAGTTAAGAGAAACTCTGCACTATCATGCCGTTCGTTATTACGTAGAAGATAGCCCAGAGATCCCTGATGTTGAGTACGATCGATTAATGCAACAGTTGCTAAAGATCGAAGAAGAAAATCCAGAGCTCGTAACCGTGGACTCACCAAGCCAACGTGTTGGTGGTCAGCCACTAGATGGCTTTACGCAAGTGACTCACGAGATCCCAATGCTCTCTCTGGATAATGCATTCTCTGATGAAGACTTGGATGCGTTCAATAAGCGTATGTCCGATAGAGCACCAACCGCGAACCTTAAGACTTTCTGTTGTGAGCCTAAACTCGATGGCCTCGCTGTGAGCTTGCTTTATGTGAACGGGACATTAGTTCAAGCGGCGACTCGTGGTGATGGCGCGACGGGTGAGAACATTACTGAAAACGTACGTACCATTAGCTCGATTCCACTTAAGCTACAAGGCGAAGGCTGGCCTGAACGTATCGAAGTACGTGGTGAAGTGTTCATGCCAAAAGCCGGCTTCGATAAACTGAACGAAATGGCGCAGAAGAAAGGCGAAAAAGTCTTTGTAAACCCACGTAATGCCGCAGCAGGTAGCTTGCGTCAGCTGGACTCTCGTATTACCGCAAAACGCCCATTAGCTTTCTATGCTTACAGCGTAGGTGTGGTTGAAGGTGCAGAGCTCTCAAGTAGCCACTACCAACGTTTCTTACAGCTAAAAGGCTGGGGACTGCCAATGTGTCCAGAGACGAAGCAACTTAGCTCACTTGAAGACGTAAAGGCATATTATCAAGACATTATGACTCGCCGTGATGCTTTGGCTTACGAGATCGATGGTGTGGTAATTAAAGTCGATGATATTGCGGCGCAAGAAGTGCTTGGCTTTGTTGCTAGAGCGCCTCGCTGGGCGATTGCCTACAAGTTCCCGGCTCAAGAAGAGATCACGCTGCTTAACGATGTTGAGTTTCAGGTAGGCCGTACCGGTGCTATTACACCTGTGGCTAAACTGGAACCTATCTTTGTCGGTGGTGTGACGGTAAGCAATGCCACGTTACACAACGCCGACGAGATTGCTCGTTTGGGTGTTAAGGTTGGCGATAGTGTCATTATCCGCCGTGCTGGCGATGTGATTCCACAGATTGTTGCTGTTGTGCAAGACCGTCGCCCTGAGACGGCTAAAGACATCGTTTTCCCTGATGCATGTCCTGTATGTAGTTCTGCGGTCGAGCGTGTAGAGGGTGAAGCTGTAGCGCGTTGTACAGGCGGTTTGGTGTGCCAAGCTCAACGTAAAGAAGCGCTTAAGCACTTTGTATCTAGAAAGGCGCTTGATGTTGATGGTCTGGGTGTGAAAGTCATAGAGCAGCTTGTCGATCGCGAGATGGTCGAGACACCAGCAGACCTATTTAAACTCAGTGCAGGTGTGATTACGGTGCTTGATCGTATGGGGCCTAAATCGGCCCAGAACGTGGTGAGCGCGTTGAATAAAGCGAAAGATACTACGTTAGCGCGTTTCCTTTATTCACTCGGTATTCGTGAAGTCGGTGAAGCGACTGCGATGAACTTAGCGCAGCATTTCAAGACATTAGAGCTAGTACAAGCAGCAACTCATGAGCAACTCGTTGAGGTGTCCGATATTGGTGATATTGTTGCTAGTCATATTACGGCTTTCTTCTCACAAGAGAAAAACCGAGCGGTCGTTGAACAGCTTATCGAACTGGGTGTGAACTGGCCTGTGATTGAAGATGCGCCAGATGACCAAGAATTGCCTCTAGAGGGCAAAGTGGTTGTGCTTACGGGGTCACTGTCTCAATTGGGCCGAAGTGAAGCGAAAGCGGCACTTCAAGCGCTAGGCGCAAAAGTCACAGGCAGCGTATCTAAGAAAACCGATATCCTATTTGCGGGAGAAGCGGCTGGTTCTAAATTAACCAAAGCACAAGATTTAGGTATCGAAATAAGAACCGAAGAAGATCTAATTGCTCTTCTTTCGTAAGTAAATTCAGGTAAAAAAAGCTCAAAGGCACTCTTTTTAAGGGAGTGCCTTTTTTGTATCCGCTATAAAAACGGTGGCTTTTTAATTGTTGAGAATTTTGTTCCTATACGAACTACAAAATCAGGACAGTGACGGTGCTCAACATTAATGAAATAGCGTTCTAGTTGTATCAAAAATGCGAGTCATATCTATTTTTATAAAAGCTAATTTTATTTAACTTGCTGTTTTATATGGTTT
>NZ_MCYD01000120.1:0-2082 GCF_002876325.1 Vibrio sp. 10N.261.52.A1 | reverse complement strand
ATGCATGGTTACTTATAATCATGAAAATTACATTTCAGATTCTATTGAAAGTTGTTTATCTCAAAGTTATAAAAACTTTGAGCTAATTATTGTCGATAATAACTCTACAGATGGTACGATTGAAGTAGTAAAAAAGTATAAATCTGAAAGCGATAAAATTAAATTAATCGCTCTTGATAATAATACCTTTCCTTCTCATGCATCTAACTTAGCAATTAGAAATGCCAAGGGAACTTATATTACTTTACTTTCAGGTGATGACTTTTATTACGATAACAAACTAGCAATGCAATTGAAGTTGATGCTTGAGAGTGGGGCTCGTTTTTCTTTCTCTTGGGTGGACACAATTGATGATGATAAAAATGTCTGCGATCATGAATTATCCCGTATATTTAATAAGGAATTTAGTAGTTTAGAGATAAAAAAGCATTTCATTGATTGTGGAAATATGTTGTGTGCGACTTCAGGTATGTTCCATAAAGACATTTTTGAAGAGTATGGTTATTTCGATGAAAGGCTACTTCAACTTCAAGACTACGATCTGTGGTTAAGGTTGTCTTCTACTGAAGATATTACATTACTTAGCCATAAACTGTCTGCGTATCGGGTGAGAGGAGACGGTCAGAATTTGAGTTTGGCTACCAATGACTCAAAGTTTTTCCGAAGTGAGTATGAACAGTTTCGTGTTGAACGTCGCTTTTTGGATTTCGATCTAGAACTTTTGTCATACGTTGTCCATTCTGAATGCTCTGAGTCTTCTAAATATCATAAGTTATACGACTATCTAATTGGTGTCGGTAAATTTGCATCGGCTAAAGCAATACTCGATGAGTTATATACTCGCATTGGTTCCGACATAAACTTTCCTTCTGAAAAATATCAACATTTTTTTGATTTATACTCAAAATCAGACTTCTTCAGAAGTAAAGTTTTAGATGAAGTAAGTACTTTGACTAATGAAAATAACTCATTAAGTGATATGGTTGAATCGTTAGAAGAGCAAATCGACTCTCTTGATAGCGCTGTTAACCGTTTAAGTTCCATTGAAAATTCTAACACTTGGAGAGCTGTGCAGCCAATTATAGCCGTACTTTCAAAAGTCAAGAGAGTGAAGGAACTCGCCCTCTATCTACCTCGAATTATCCGTCAGAAAGGTCTGAGAAATACCTTAAATTATGCTTTTCAAGTCTTTAAATCAGGCGGATTACGCACTCTAGTACGTACAGCTTTAAGTAATTCAGCGAGAGGACATGTCCATAGTTTTATTGAGAGGGACTTTATCAACAAACCTTCAGTATTAGCTCATGGCGTTTGTCTAAACTCAGTCACAATCATCGCGGAGTTAAGTATACAACAGTGTACTAAATACAGAGTTACACAGAAAAAAGAAATGCTGGAGCTATTGGGCTTTAAGTGTGAAGTGGTCTCTTGGACTGATTACTATAAGTCGAGGATGAGTATATCCCACTCATCAGTAGTTATTTTTTATCGGGTTCCAAGCACTGATACTGTATTGGCTTTGATTGATGAGTGTAAACGCCTCAATGTAAGAACTTTTTGGGAAGTTGATGATCTTATCTTTAACGAAACTATACTCGCAGAGAGTAAAACTATTAGTGATCTTTCGAGCGAAGTGAGAGCTCAAGTACTGGAAGGTGCTAATTCTTATAAGCGTACACTTCTTGCGTGTGATATGGCAATTGCTTCGACCTCTGGCTTAGCTGATTCAATGAAGGCGGAAGGCGTCGAAAATGTTTTCGTACTTGAAAATTGCCTAGACTCAGAGACTCTTCAACTCGCTAATGAGATATTAAAAAATTCGGACAATGAACAGAAAGTAGACAATAAAATTCGAATTGTGTATGGGTCAGGGACATCAACTCATAATATTGATTTCGAAGAAGCCGCTTTGTCTATTGCGAAAGTACTGAGAGAAAACTCTCAAGTTATTTTTAGAATTATTGGCTTATTGGAGCTACCATCTTGTTTTGACGGTCTTGATGCTCAAGTAGAACGTTTTGAACTTTGTACTTACTCTGAGTATTTGCGCCTACTATCTGAGTGCGATATCAGTATTGCACC